>JAGPIY010000073.1 GCA_018054715.1 Bacteroidaceae bacterium | reverse complement strand
ATAGATATATATGGTGCGAAATTAACAAATTTATCTGAAACGACCAAAAAACACTTCTAAAAAAGTGCTAAAACGCCTATTTTCTTTAGAAAGGATAGCCTATAGCAAGGTGAAGTGCGACGGCATCTTTAAATTTTGGTACATTAAAATAGCCCGAATAACCTGTTTCGTAGGGAGCGTGCAAGGCATAGCCACAGTCAAAACGAAGCACCAAGAAATCAAGATCGTAGCGCAAACCAATTCCTGTACCTAGTGCAATATCTTTTCCCAAACGAGATAGGGCGAACGTTCCCCCGGGGCGATCTTGATCTTCTCGTAGCAACCAAATATTTCCCGCATCTACAAATACTGCTCCATTTAAAGAGCCAAACAGATGTTTACGGTATTCGATATTGGCTTCCATCTTCAATTCACCGGTCTGGTCTAAATACGAATATTCATTGTCTATATTAGGAGAATAGGAACCCGGACCTACACTACGTACGGTAAATGCACGTAACGAGTTCGCACCTCCAATATAAAGTTGTTCGCTATATGGGGCTACCGTAGAGTTGCCATACGACTGTATGGCTCCGGCTAGGAAACGAAATACAACATTCTCCGACGATGACACTTTTAAGTTGTAACGCAATTCTGAAGTCAATTTTACAAACTGTGCAAATTCGCATCCAAAGAAGTTTTGTTTGTCTTCGAAACTTTTTCCAAACGCTTTATATATCAACGAGGTTAGGTTTCCGGCAGATACTACATTGGTTTGCCACCACACATGGTTTCGACGGCGTTTTATGGAAGTGTCATCGTACGTAAAAGTATAACGCATGGCAGGAATAAAACGATTTTCCAAACTAAGAGCTAATGCTTTATTCGCAGCACGAATGGAATCGAACTTCGCTGTAGAAGCACGAATTACATTGAAAGTTAAGCTAATTGGACTGAATGAATGCTTCACCACACGTGAACTTTGATAGTTATAAGTGATTGAAGATTCAAAAGAAAGCATCCGAAAATAATTTGCTCTAGTCATTCGGGTCACCGAAAGCGTGATATCGGTAGAGTTTGCATAACGATGGTCCTTGCTCGATTGGTTGTTGAGTAGTAGACGAGGGTAGGTTAAACTCAACGCTGCAGCGGTTTGCCAAGAATTTAGAAGAGAATTGTCGGCTGTAGATGCTGACTCCTTTGTTTGCCATTCGTAATTACCACTAAGTTTCAACGACATACTTTCACCTCCCCGAAATACATTCTTCTTGGTGAAGGTGATCGCAGCTCCCGGACCGATCTGCGAATTGCTTTTCGAGGTAAAATTCGTTTCGAGCGTAGCATCGTATCGCTGGTCGTAAATGGCATTCAATTTCACATCTAGTTTCGATTTTCCTGCACTATCTACAGGCGCATAGCTAATCTCTGTATATTGAAATGTGTTGAGTTGATTCAATCGTTCAATAGCACGATCATTAGCTCGCTTGCTATACGGACGGTTTTGAAACAATCGAAAATTGCTGTAAAGTACTGCCGGACGAATATGCACCCTTCCATTATAATAAATTGTCAAATCCTTATAAGTTGTCGAATCGCGCAACTCTTCATCTTCACGATTGTAGAGATATACTTTTCGCTGCCCAATAACCCAACGTGTAAGCATGTTTTTGGGAATGCCTTTTTTAAGTGATATTTTCAGTGATACAAATCCTGTTCCACGATGAATGGTGTCGGCTTCGAAATCGAAGAAAGAGCCGTCGAAAAAATAATACCCTCTATTCTTCAACAAATCTTGTAAGCGAAGGCGTTCATCGCCCAAATCAATAACAGAGAAAACAGCACCTCTCTTAAGATAAGAATCGCGTTGTGAATTTCGAAAAAGCGTGTCGATATCAAGATTGATCGACTTATAAATAATCGAATCGATTACATAAGCCGGACCCATATGTACGGTATACGACACCTTCGCCTTCTTTTTGCTCACTTTGATGGTATCATATTCTACCGCTCCGCGAAAATGTCCATAATCGTGTAAAATGTTTGCAGCTGTCTTGGCACGCACCTGAGGATTCACGATGGCTAAGGTAACAGGTGCTTTACCAAAATGGCTATAAACCCAATGCCAAGGCCCTTTTTCGTATTTTGAAAATCGATTATGAATCCATAATCCGGTTTGAATTGGCCAACGCAAAGAATTACTACTAAATATAGCATTATTGGGTGGCATACTCAATGCGGCTGTAACTTCTTCTTCGGCTACCGGATTCTGCTTCCCTTTTACTTTTTGAATATCGATCTTCTTCACACCCAAATAAAGATATTCCCCTTCTTCAATACTACTTGTAGTAGAACAAGAAGAAGAAAAAGCAGCCATACAAAGTAGAGTAAGCAAAGATAATAGAGAAATAGATTGTTTTTTCATTGCGTTATTTTTTCAATTGCTGCAGATCTTTTTTTATTTATTGCGGATCTTTTTTAAAATCATTGGGAAGAATTTTAAAATCATGGGCAGTAGATTCTACCGTATCCGGCACTTGAATAGGAGGATTAGTATTTGTTTTTAAAGCCGGTGCGAAGGGAAAGTTGTTTGTTTTCCAAGGAAGCAAATCGGACCAACGATTAAATTTCTTACGATAAATGAAACCAACACCGGTTTCTACGATTTCACCTTCTAAAACACTCTCGTAATTCTTATTATGATAAAGTCGAACACTTCTGGTACCTGCCTTATCGAGCATATATTCTAAGGAAATGTTGTTAATGAACGACTCACTGTTAGTTCCATCATTTTTATCTGAAGAAATGGTTCCTCCAATAATAATTCGTATACGGTTGTTCCAAATTCGTTTAGCGAACTTGTAGGTATAGTCGGTCGATTTCGTTTCTACTCCGTTGCTAGTATTTGAATAAGAATTCATACCGATGCTAACATCTGTATTCGTAAGTAAATTTCCTGCCAAAGAATTAATTTGCTGTTGTAGTAATGAGTTTAATGCATCGCCTACGGTAACTCCACTGGTTCCACCCAATTGATACATTCCGGTAGCCAATGTAGTAATGGCTTGTTTACTACGCTCCTCAGCTGTTAATGCCGTTAGCTTGGTCTGCATAGTTGCATCCTCTGGAGCACTTATGTCGAAAGCCACACCTAATTTCTCGAGTGTTTGAGTTAATATGACAGAAATATCAAAATTCACCATCCGTGAATTTGAATTATCTTCCGATACCGAACAACGCATCGTCTCTGTTGCGGTAATATCGAGTGTCGGATTCATTATTTTACCGGTCCATTGTACCAAACTTCCTTTTTTTATTGTAAATTCCTTCAGTGGAATCATTGGAAAGGCATACTTTAATGAACCTGAACTTACAGTATATTTTCCGGTTAAACCTAATTCATCCTCCGGATTCCCTTTTAATATCAATTTTCCACCTCCTGTTAAATCTACAAAGCTTGATCCATCTTCTGTAAGTTGTGCTTTTACGTGTACCGAATTATCGATCGTTAAGTTAACTCGTACATCCATTGAGCTCGGCTTAAATAAACCTGATGTGAAAGTATTGTTTGCCAACGTATCTGCAAAATCGGTAAAGCTCACTTGCTGAGCCAAACGATCTTCTACCGTTAAGGGCGAATCTTTCATTATGTAAGTAAGGTCTGTTGTTCCCAACACTCGTATGTTTCCACGCATCTTTAGTGCATCAACAGGACCTTTTATGGTCGTATTCATGTCGACGATTAGCTTTCCATACAACTGTGTTTGGTGCGTCCGTTTCGAGGAATTAATCAACGCATAATCATCTGCATTCAACTTTAAATCAAGTAGTGGATTCTCTATATCTCTTAAGTCGCACGATCCTGTAATCGTAAAAGGCGAATCGCCCGCAGAATAAACCTTATAATTTTTAAAGTAAGCCTGATTTCCGGTAATCACCACACGTGTCGTATCGTACCGAAGCATCATATTGGCCATCGGAATGGAAGTAGAAGCCGAATCGAGTTGCACAAATCCATTTACCGATAACGCATCAAGCTTTCCGGAAGCACGAAGTTCGCCCTTTATCTTTCCCTTCATGCGTGCCACTTGGTCGGGTATAAATCCATCTGCCAATTCTAACGGGAAGCCAGATAATTTCACTACACTCTTTGTTAGCGAATTATCACGCGGCACATACGTTCCTCCGAGACTGAAAATACGTTCTCCATTTCGGGTTATACGTGCACCTATTGAATGAGAAGTAAAAGTAGAGTCGGGAGTATAACCCGCTGTAATACCAATGTTTCCCAACGGCATAGCGTTATATTTGCCTTTATCAAGATTTGCTTTAACTATGATATGCGATTTTCCACCTCGTACTACAAAATGAAAATTCCCCCCAAAGAGTCCTTCGATATCCGGCAAGAAAGGCATCGAACGTACTACATCGCCCATCTTAATTCGTTTTAGTCCAAGTGTCAAATCCTGCTGATTTGTGGCCAAGGTATCCATAGAAAGCAGACTTATCTCAGTTCCATTTTCAGCTTCTTTCAGCTGCAAATTTGCATTGATACGACCATTTTTCATCACATCAATAAAGTTGTCCTGATTCAAGGTCATCTTCCGAAAAGCTATAATCGGCATTTCCGGGAACAGGTTGAAAGTAATGCGGTCGTTGCGGACATTACAGTTTAAGCCCACTTCTGCACCACAATTGCCCATCGTATCGAATAACTTCAGCTTCATCGATCCACCGTCATTACGTACTTTCGTTTCTAGCATAGCCGAAAACGAATAGAACGAATTCTTCGGTCCGTTTACCAATCGGGTATCCAACTTCATACCATCTTCCTCTTGCACAGCTGTCAGCTGTAAGGTATCAAGTTCCATCTGGTTCATTTTCAGTCCATACAAATGCCCTTGTCCTTTTAATCCGGTTTCAGGAGCTGCATCCATCGCCAAGGCTATTTCGTGAACCTTCACTCCTAAAAGTTCTTCTATTTTGTGGTGAAGTACGTTCTTCTCGCCGGTATTAAACAAGATACGAGCCACCGGAAGTTCCTTTCGGAGTTCCTGTTGATCCGGACGTTTTTCCTCAATCTGACGCATCGCTACCTTAAGAAAACGCATTGATTCATCGGCCAATTTAGTATAATGATCCTTGGTTTCCAACGATAGTTGCAAATCACCTGTTTGCAATTCGAGCAACGTGTTTTTCGGCTCAGCCTGCGCATTAATAGATAATGAAAATGGATCCTTCATATTCTCTTTCACCACTCCCAAAGCCTTCAAATCGGCATACCACACATCAGCGGAAAGGTGACCTATAATAGGCTTCTTCTTACTCAATTCGGCATACCCGGTAGAATTCATATCCAATATCGGACTCACACAATCTATTTTAAACTGTGCAATTTGTCCCTTAAGATGTGCCTCCGCAGTCAGTCCGGTAAGCGTTGTTTTATCATAATTTAGATAATCGATCTTCGTTTGCATCTCCAACCATGTCTTAGAAGCTAGGAAATCCGTACCTTTTCCCTCTAATTTCACATTACCTGCCACCGCACCGAGTGTGCTAAGAGGAAAAAAATGATTCAAGTGAATGCTATCGAGCTGCATATTTAAGAGATAACGTTGAGCTCTTAAATTATATTTAGCCTCTAGCGATACAAATCCAGTTCCTTCCTTCAGCAAAGATGAAAGTTCATATTGATTGTCAATTGTTCGCACCTTACCACTAAATGCCATACCTCTAGGTATTTGCAACGTAGAATCTTCGTATACTCCGGCCAAGCCCAACAAAGTGCTCACGTTATCAAGCTTTGTGTCGAAGTCTAACTTTAAATTGTTATTCTTGTATGCATATTCACCCGTTGCATCCAGTGATAAGACACTCGGAAATACTGCCTTTAACGAACGTAAGCGATATTTGGCATTCGCACTTTCTATTTCCGCTACCAGTCGGATCGGTTGACCGGGCAATGTCTTTTGAAACTCTGGTGGTAAATCACCCGCCAACGATAAAAGATCTTCTTTTGCCAATTCTGCAGTCAGTTGCGCCTTTGAAGGAGCTGAGTGAATCAAATCTAACGAAGTTGTAGCCACAGAGCCCTTCAAGTCGATTTTTGAATAGGGGGTACGAAGAGCCAATACTGAAGTTATCACATCTCCTTTCGATGCAACAAAACCCTTTAACGAAGTCACATTAAAGCCACAGCGTTCTTTTAGCGATAAATTCCGCAATCGAATCTGATAAATCCCTTTTGCACTATGCAGACTATCAAGCAGCAATTGCACATTCGCTAATTTGAGATGGTTCACATCCAATCCCTTCTTTGCTTTCCCTGCCATTGCATCATAGCTCATCAGTCCCGATGAAAGAGCCAAATGAGCTATCTTGAAGTCCTTACTATTCAACATAAAATGAGCTTTTTCAAGATCCATTCGCATCTGTCCCATGCTCACTCTCAGACTATCTTTAAGCGGAGCCTTATTGGTAAGTACCAATTCCGAATACGCACTTATTAAAGAAGCTTTTTCTATTTTGTAACGTTTGTGATGCAAATCGGCTACCACATTTCTCAGCAGAACAGTATCCAATGATGCTGCAAAGCGCATACTGTCGAGTGGCAATGCCATAGCTACACTCACGTTTTGAAAACGAACCTGCAAGAGTTGAAGTTTATGAAGAAATCCTTCGGTGGTATCTTTTTTAGTTTTTGTAGTGTCGGCTATCGAAATACGAAAATGTGCATCCCGCACAAAAGCATCGTTCACCAAAGCAAAGCCGGTAATCATATCGAAGCATTTCGCCTTTAAACGGAGGCGACCCAAGTCGCCACTTATCAAATATCCCTTAATAAAGTCTCTCGTATCGATGTGCATCCCATCCAGCTCTACCGCATCGGCCCGAAGTCGCCCAGAAAATAAATCACTAAAGCCAATATCCAAACGCATATTTTCTGCCGAGAAAAGAGTATCTTGTTCGCACGGTGCCGGATGATAAGCCATTACGCCATGCAATTGCAAATCGAACGGAAACGCTAATGAAAGACGATCCATCGTAAGCGCAATTTTCATCTCCGTTTTTGCGTATTCGCAAAACTTTTTTTGTGCCCAACGTTGCACAGGAGGCAAATAAAGAGTTATCGCCACCACACACATAAAAGCGACTACGGTAAGGAGTAGACAACTAATTATGCGGAATATATATTTTATAATATTTCGTACCATATAACTTTACAAAGGTAATTCTTTTTTTTTAAATAATCACACTTTTTGACTGCCTTTTAATTTATAAAGTACCAAAAAAGAACCCCTTTCATTGTTTTTATTTGTAATTTATGTTAAAACAATACTCTTTTATTTGGACATTACAAAAATAACTTCCTATATTTGCATCGTTAACAAACTTGTTAAACAAATAAGATAATAAGAAAATGAGCGAAGCAAATAGTACCGAAAAAGCGATTCTGCAAGCTGCTGAGAAAGAGTTTCTCACCAAGGGACTTGCCTCTAGTAAAACGACCGAAATAGCAAAAGCTGCGGGTGTAACCCACGCCATGCTGCATTATTACTTTCGTACCAAAGACAACCTCTTTGAACAAGTATTTCAAGAAAAAGTAAAAGTACTAGTGGGCTCTTTTAATGCTCTTTTCGTAGACGAAGGTCCCATACTTGAGCGTATTCAGAAAGGCATTGAAGCTCACTTTGAAGTGCTACGTGCCAATCCGTTGCTTCCTCGCTTCATTGTGAACGAAATCATCACCAACGTACAACGCAAAGAAAGTTATATGCGCATGCTTGTTCCAGTGTTGAAGTCGGCTTTTCACCGAATGGAACCGGTACTACGTGAAGAAGCCGAAAAAGGTACCATTCGGTATATAGCTCCGCTCGACTTACTGCTAAATGCAATTTCCTTGAATGCCTTTGTATTCATGGCTAGCCCATTGATGGAAAGTTTAGTTCAAGGCGATTCCACACAAATGGAAATCTTTTTAAACCACCGTAAGGAAGAAAACGTAAAGCTCATTCTAGCCCGATTAAGAGTTTAAACAAACTACTAATTTAAAGTCTAGCGATATAGTAAGAATACATACAAAAAGGATAATTACTTCAGAAACAGATAACTCCACAATGAAACAGAACTAAGTAAAAAGCTAAAATAGAAAACAAAATAGAATTATAACAAACAGATAATCAAACAATATGCAACGATTCATTCATGTATCACTCGCACTCATCCTGCTCAGCCCGTTTACGGTGCTTACAAGCAAGGCGCAGTCCGGAAATGTATCCGGTACAGCATCCGGAGGCACTACGCTCACGCTCACGCAATGCCAAGAGCAAGCACGTAGCAACTATCCGTTGATTCAGCAATACGGCCTTATCGATCGATCGGAATCCTACACATTAGCCAATGCCGAGAAAGGCTATTTGCCGCAACTCACTGTAACGGGGAAAGCTACGTACCAATCAGAAGTCACGAAGCTTCCTATTTCTTTACCGGGCATTACCGTAAAGGGGCTTTCAAAAGACCAATACCAAGCCCTAGCCGAGGTAAACCAAGTAGTTTGGGATGGAGGTGCCATTCGCAGCCAGAAGTCGCTAAGTAAAACACAGGCTGAAGTAAAACGAAAAACTCTTGAGCAAGAACTGTACACCCTCAACGACCGTGTTAATCAACTCTTCTTTGGCATCCTATTGCAACAAGCACAATTGCAACAAATTGCTCTTAAACAAGAAGAGTTACAACGCAACTACGCTCAAGTAAAAGCCTGTTTACAAGGCGGTATTGCCG
>JAGPIY010000235.1 GCA_018054715.1 Bacteroidaceae bacterium | reverse complement strand
AAAGAAATATAACAGAAGAGCAGCGGCAGAAAATAGAGATCGAACAAAAAGTAATTCTACTTAATAGCATTTATAAGAACCTCCCTATCGGTTTATGTGTGTATGATAAAGAAGGTAAAATGATAGTAATCAATGAAGCTTGTCTTAGTATATTTGGTCTTTCTGACAAAAACCTAGCACTAGGAAGTTCTTTACATGACGAACCTAATATACCTCAAAAATATAAAGATCTGCTGTATAAAGGTGAAGACATTAACTATATTATGGCATACGACTTCGGTTCAGGAACGGATTCAGGAATCACAAAAAACAAAAATGGAATCGTTCATATCGAGGCAAAAGTAGCTATCCTTCACGCTTCTAATGGAAGCATTGATGGCTACTTATTTATCTATAATGACATCACCTCTACGATTGAGACCCAGCAGAACTTGAAAACCGCTAAAGAAGAAGCAGAGCGGTCAAATAGATTGAAATCGGCTTTCTTAGCTAACATGAGCCATGAAATACGTACTCCTCTTAACGCGATTGTCGGTTTTTCGGAATTGTTAACTTCTGCAGAAGACGAAAAAGAGCGTGACGAATTTTATAAAATTATTGCAACAAACAATGAATTGCTACTGAAACTTATTAATGACATCCTCGATTTATCTAAAATAGAAGCTGGTTACCTTGAATTGAAGAACTCGCCTTTCGAAATCAACACCATGTTCAACGAAATCAGTTTTTCGCTTAGACAAAGAATTAAAAAAGAAGTGGAATTGCGCACCAATCTGCCCTATGAAAGCTGTTGGGTTAATCTCGATCGCAATCGGCTAATTCAAATCATCAGCAATTTTGGTACAAACGCAATCAAATATACACATGAAGGAAACATCACATTAGGTTATGAGCTAATTGACGATGGCCTCAAATTATATGTCAGCGATACAGGAGCAGGAATTTCAGAAGAAGATCAAACAAAAGTTTTTGATCGTTTCGAAAAGTTAAACGACTTTGTGCAAGGCACAGGTTTAGGATTATCTATTTGCAAATCAATCGCTGAATCATATGGTGGAAAAGTCGGCGTCTCCTCAGTTCTAACAAAAGGCAGTTTCTTTTGGTGCTGGATTCCTTGTAAACCTGAAAAAAACTTATCTAAAGAATTATTACTACCAGACGAAACATACATGATAGAGGAAACCGTTGCAAACAAACAGAACATTTCTCACACAAAGGAAATCTTAATCGTGGAGGACAACCCAAGTAACGACTTATTACTCACTTCTATGATTAAAGGAAATTATCATTTTTGGCATGCCACCAATGGAAAAGAAGCTCTAGAAATCGTTCTGGAGCATACGTTCGATCTTATTTTTATGGATTTAAATATGCCATTAATGGATGGTTTTGAAGCCACACAGAAAATCAGAGAATTCGACCTTAAAACACCAATTATAGCTGTCACCGCTAATGCCTTTGAAAACGAAAGGTTCCAAGCTTTAGAAATCGGTTGCAATGATTTGATTATTAAGCCTATTCATAGAGAAAACCTGGAAAGCATTTTGCGAAAGTATTTACCCTATTAATCCAACCCCAATAACTTATGCCACATACACATCAAGATCGTGCACTAGCCTCACTCAACAAAACTTTTTTGTGGGGTATTGCATTAAACAGCCTTTTTGTTATCGCAGAATTCATTGCCGGATATCTCTATAACTCAGTGGGGCTGGTTTCAGATGCTGGACATAATTTAAGCGATGTGGGCACTCTCCTATTATCATTATTTGCCTTCCGAATAGCCCAACGAAAAAGAAGCACACACTATACGTATGGATTAAAAAAGAGTACCATCTTAGTCTCTTTATTTAATGCTATTTTACTCCTTTTTACTGTCGGTTTTATAATTTACGAAAGCATAGAACGATACACAAATCCACAACCTATAAAAGGCGAAGCCATTGCTTGGGTGGCCAGCATTGGCATATTCGTCAATACTGCTACTGCTTTACTTTTTATGCGACAAAAAAATAGAGATTTAAATATAAAAGGAGCTTATCTGCACATGGCTGCTGACGCTCTTGTTTCATTAGGAATTGTAGTATCAGGAATTGTAATAGCAGCAACTGGTTGGTATCTTATTGATCCAATCACAGGTTTACTTGTGGCAGGGGTAATTCTTTATTCCACATGGGGTCTATTGCAAGACAGTTTACGGCTTTCTCTCGATGGAGTACCTGCCGAAATAAACGTAGAAAGAATTGGTGCACTGATTCGCGAAGTGCCACAAGTAGTAGGAGTGCACCACATCCATCTTTGGGCTATCAGCACTACCGAGAATGCATTCACGGCACATATTGTAATTAGCGACTTTAGCAAAGGAGTACAAGAACTAAAAAAACAGATCCGCGACCTACTTGAGAAGAACGGCATTACGCATTGTACTCTTGAATTTGAATTAAAAAATGAAAACTGCGATTGTGAATGCCAATAATTTTGTAACTTTGCCGCGCAAAACAAAAACAAAATAAGATGTTCAAAACCAATGATTATTTTGAGGGACGCGTTAAATCAATCGCCCTCGAATCGGCTGAAGGAACAGCCACAGTAGGTGTAATGGCTGCAGGTGAATATGAATTTGGCACCTCTACCATTGAAGAAATGACCGTTATCTCAGGCAAATTGACTATCCTACTTCCTGGAGAAACTGAGTGGAAAACCTACAAAAAGTTCGAAACTTTTATAGTTGAGAAAGGAGTTA
>JAGPIY010000004.1:23670-29464 GCA_018054715.1 Bacteroidaceae bacterium | reverse complement strand
ATGATTGTAGTCGCTCCTACGGGAGTAGCGGCTATCAATGCAGGCGGGGTTACTATTCATTCTTTCTTTCAACTACCCTTCGGCCCTTACCTTCCGGGCGTCACGATGCAGGAAAGCGAGAATCGCCTGACACGTAAATTCAGCAAAGAGAAAATCAATATCATCCGCAGCATCGACTTATTGGTAATCGATGAGATCAGCATGGTAAGAGCCGACCTTCTCGATCATATTAATGAGGTTTTGTGTCGGTATGGTGATCATCACAAAGCCTTTGGCGGTGTGCAACTGCTGATGATCGGCGATCTGCAACAGTTGGCTCCGGTGGTAAACGACAACGATCGTCAACTGCTTGAGAAATATTACGACACAAATTATTTCTTTGGCAGTCACGTACTGAAGCAGGCCGGATATGTTACGATCGAATTGAAGACTGTTTATCGTCAATCGGATTTGTCGTTTGTTTCATTACTGAATGAAATCCGAAGCGGAACAGCTACCGATGAAACACTAGCCGACTTAAACCAACGTTACCTTCCTCACTTCAATCCAAAAGAGGAAGAAGGTTATATCACACTAACCACACATAACTTACAAGCGCAACGCATCAATCAGCAACATCTCGACGAGATGAGCACTCCTGCTTACTCTTTCAGAAGCAGAGTAGAGGGCGATTTTCCGGAGAACCTGTATCCCACAGAACAAAAGTTAGTACTAAAAGAGGGGGCACAAGTAATGTTCATCAAGAACGATACCGAAACACCACGCCGCTACTACAACGGAAAAATAGGAAAAGTGGTTCGGTTGACTGCCAATCGCATTGAAGTGCTATGCAGTGATTGGGATTCACCACTGGTACTAGAACAAGCAAAATGGGAACATACACAGTACTCACTCAATTCGAAGACCAACGAAATTGAAGGAAAAGTATGCGGTACCTTCCTGCATTACCCTATAAAAACAGCATGGGCCATTACCATTCACAAGAGTCAGGGGCTCACTTTCGAGCATGTCATCATCAATGCAGCCTCTTCGTTTGCGCACGGACAGGTTTACGTGGCACTCAGTCGCTGCCGCACACTGGAGGGCATGGTGTTAAGTGAGCCAATAGACCGGAGTGCATTAATTGACGATTCTACGATCAGTGAGTTTAGTGAAAAGATTGAAGCGATGGAGCATACTCCGGAAGAACTCACTAAATTCTCCAACGAATATATCTACTCATTGCTTACCGACCTATTCGATTTTAATCCATTCGGAGAGGCCTTGCAACAGATGGAGCGCTTGGTAGATGAGTTTTTCTATCGTGACTATCCTGCGCTACTCAAGAATTTAAAGGCCTTTGTAAAGGTTTTCAAAGAAGAAGTATTTGCCGTTTCTGTAAGTTTCCGCGGGCAATATAGCACGCTATTTCACGCCATCTACAATGAAGGAAAAACCGATCAGGAAAGCATTTTGCAAGAACGAATAAAGGCAGCAGCGACTTACTTTCATCAAAAGATAAGGCCTTTTGTCTCTCTCCAAAATACGCTCTCGTTGCTAGATAAAGACAACAAAGTCATTGCAAAGAGGTTAGCTAATATACAATTGGAACTTTTCAGTCAATTTATCCTAAAGGAAACACTCCTGAGATATGCACAAAAAGAAGGCTTTTCATTAGATAGTTATCTAAAAGTACGTGCAGAAGCTCTTGTGCTGAAAGATGAGAAGAAGAAACCACGAGAACGGCCTCAACGCTCTTTAAAGAGCATATTCGACGAGTCGATAGAGCCTGAAAATATCTTGGAAGAGACTAATTCTAAAAAGACGGAAGTGACTCTCGGAATAGACTTTGACAAGCCATTGACGTTCGACGATATACCGCATCTAAATGTCTACGAAAAGCTAAAAAAATGGCGTAATGCAACGGCCAAACAGCGCAACTTGCCTGTTTATACCATTATACAAACCAAAGCTATGATTGGCATCGCAAAGAAACTCCCTCTCACACTCGATGAACTAAAGGGAATACCTTACTTCGGGGAAAAAGGCCTTGAAAATTACGGAGAAGAAATTTTACAGATTGTAAAGAAAGAAGTGTAATTCGCTCTGAAAATCGATAAGCGGTAACCACTCAACGTTCACAATAAAGGGTGACAGAGGCAGAAGATAAATCGACCGGCATCGGGGGATTGAGCTTGCAGACTGTTATCTTCACTTCGCTCACTACAGAAAATGTCTCAAAGATTTGTTGAGCAATGCGATAAGCCACGTGCTCAAGAAGTTGCGAAGGGACTTGCATCTCAGCAGCAGTCAACGCATGTACTTCTGCATAATTCACTGTATCAGTAAGTTCATCACTTTGTGCAGAGGGGAGTAGATTTAAGCGCAGACGAAGAGTCACCTCAAAGAGCTGACCGACTTCGCGTTCATGGGCAAGAACGCCATGATACGCATAAAAGCGCATTGAGTTAAGCGCTATATAACTTTTTTTTAGTCGCATCTTTTCAGGATAGAAGAGTTATTCTATTTCCTCGAAGTCGACGTATTCTCCATCGCTCTTATTGAAGATACGCTTCGATTTACTTCCATCATCTCCGCTTTGACTAGTAGATTCTCCCTTAGTTGAGCCAGCAGAATCTGAAGAATGCGGACGCGTAGAGCCGAATCCTCCTTGAGGGTTTCCACGGCGACCTAAGCGAGAGGCAAGAAAACTCATAATTGCTCCAGGAAGAACTACAAATAAAAGAACTCCTATGAATAGAACAAAAAGTATTAAGAAAAAAAGTATTTGCAGCATCTAAATCAATATTATTTCAAAGGAATAATTGCAAAAAACATGCCAGAGCATATCTTTACTGCACTTTTTTACGCTGTGTCAGAGCAGAAAGTAGAATATACCAAAGGATGATAAAGGCTAGAGAACCTATACCAAAGAAGATTATCAGAGGAACACAAACCAGAAGAAAGCTATAACTTACTTTGTTAGCCTTCCAAGATAAACTCTTAAATTTTAAAGAGAACATCGGTAATTCGGAAACCAACAAATAAGAAAAAAGCAATATTCCTACAAACAAAGGTACAAGAAGCCAATCATGAGAAAATAATTCTTCCCGATAAGCGACAATAAGGGAACCCCAAAATAATGCATTCGCAGGGACAGGTAATCCTATAAAAGAAGTCGTTTGACGAGTATCGACATTAAACTTAGCCAGTCGAAGTCCCGAGAATATTGCAATCAAGAATCCCAAATAAGGAACTACTTCTACAATCGGATCGAATATCGTAGGTAAAGTAATCTCACCCAATAATGAAAAAAGCATTGCAGAAGGTGCTACGCCGAAGCTCACTTGATCGGCTAATGAGTCTAAATCGGCTCCAATGGGTGAAAAAGCCTTTAAAAGGCGAGCAGCCATACCATCTAGAAAATCGAATAACGCACCTAATATAATAAATACAAAAGCTGCTGTGTAGTCCGCTTGCAGCGCCATTACAGTGGCCACACAACCTGAAAATAGATTGCAACAAGTCAAAAAGTTTGGAAGATGTTTCATTCTCTTATTTTTACTTTAGTTTGGCAATGACCGTTTGGTTTCCAGTTGTACTTTGGCCCATTTCAACGCAAACTTCTGTTCCTAAAGGAAGATATACATCCACGCGAGAACCAAATTTGATAAATCCCATATGCTCATCAATATAACAGTCTTCACCTACTTCTGCATAAGTTACAATACGTCGTGCCATTGCACCGGCAATTTGTCGAGTAAGAATTTCTACTCCTCCCGGAGTTTCAATCACCACTGTTGAACGCTCATTCTCTGTACTGGCTTTAGGCAGCCAAGCACTCATATAACGACCATCCTCATGACTCACTTTTTTAATAACACCATCTACCGGATACCAGTTCGCATGTACATTAAAAAGATTCATAAAGATAGAAACCATAAGTCGACGATCGTGAAAATATTCATTTTCATCTACCTCTTCTATTACTACTATTTTACCATCTGCAGGGGCTACTACAATTTTCTTGGTATCCTCTCCAAAGAAACGGATCGGACAACGAAAAAAGTTTACCATAACCAAAAAGATGACCAAACTCGCTGAAGCTATTAAGGAGAAGAAAAGTCGAGTTCCATCCACCACAAAGATTCCGGCATTTAACAATAAGAATAATAAGAATACGGAGGTTAAGGTTTTTGTCCCTTCACGATGAAGTCTTGTTTTCTTTAATTTTTCTAAACGGCTCATAAATATATGTTGGATTCCTTTTTTTTGATTATATCGAGCAAAAATACGACTTTTTTCCTGAACCCACAAGGAAAAACTTAAAAAAATGCCCTAGGGCTAAACTTTTTATTAATTTGTATAGCAGATTAAGGAAAAAGCGCTACCTTTGAAAACTATATATAATGCTCGAAAACACATGCGCAATTTTGTACATTTACACGTTCATACTCAATACTCCCTTCTCGATGGACAAGCTGCTATTGCTAAGGTTGTAGATAAAGCTATTGCCGATGGAATGCCCGGAGTAGCCATCACCGACCATGGCAATATGTTCGGAGTCAAAGAGTTATGGAACTACATACAAAAGAAAAACTCTAAATTAGAAAAAGGGCAAACTCCATTTAAGGCAATTATAGGCTGCGAAATGTATGTGGCCAATCGACTCAATACTCAAAAAGAGAAAGGTTCCGACAATGGTGGATATCACCTTATTGTATTAGCTAAAAACTTGCAAGGATACAAAAACTTGATTAAACTCGTTTCTAATGCATGGACAAACGGATTTTATCATCATCCACGTACCGACCGCGTACATTTGGAGCAATATCGCGAAGGGCTTATTGTAGCTTCAGCCTGCCTTGGTGGTGAAGTTCCAAGGCACATCACGAGCGGCAACTTCGAAGCAGCAGAAGAGGCCATTTTATGGTATAAGAATCTCTTCGGAGAAGACTATTATCTCGAGATGCAACGACATAAAGCAACCGAACCTCGTGCAAATCACGAAGTTTTTCCTTTACAAGAAAATGTAAACAAGCATCTGATAGAATACGCCCAAAAACACAGCATCAAACTTATCTGCACAAACGACGTTCATTTCTTAGATGAAGAGAATGCCGAAGCGCACGATCGCTTAATATGTCTGTCGACAGGTAAAGATGTAGACGACCCCAAACGTATGCTTTATAGTAAGCAAGAATGGTTCAAGTCGCGTGCAGAAATGAATGCTCTGTTTTCTGATTATCCGGAAGCACTCGATAATACGATTGAAGTATACAATAAGGTAGAACCTTACTCAATCGACCACAGTCCGATTATGCCAACTTTTGCCATTCCTGAAGAGTTTGGTACGGAAGAAGAATATCGACAACGCCTCACCGAAAAAGAACTTTTCGACGAATTCACGCAAAACGAATTGGGCGAAGTGGTACTTTCTGAAGAAGATGCCAACAAAAAGATTAAGCAGCTGGGAGGATACGATAAGTTATATCGCATCAAACTGGAAGCTGACTATCTAAAAGTGCTAGCTATAAAAGGAGCTAAGAAACGCTATGGAGACCCTATTCCTGAAAGCATCATGGAGCGTTTGATCTTTGAACTGTACATCATGAAGACGATGGGATTCCCCGGATACTTCCTCATCGTGCAAGACTTTATCAACGCGGCACGCCAAGAACTTGGAGTAAGTGTAGGGCCGGGTCGTGGATCGGCAGCAGGTTCTGCGGTTGCCTATTGCTTAGGTATTACGTTAATCGACCCGGTGAAATACGACCTGCTGTTCGAGCGTTTTCTAAATCCGGATCGTATCTCC
>JAGPIY010000004.1:0-23570 GCA_018054715.1 Bacteroidaceae bacterium | reverse complement strand
AAGTGTAGGGCCGGGTCGTGGATCGGCAGCAGGTTCTGCGGTTGCCTATTGCTTAGGTATTACGTTAATCGACCCGGTGAAATACGACCTGCTGTTCGAGCGTTTTCTAAATCCGGATCGTATCTCCCTACCCGATATTGATATTGACTTCGATGACGACGGCCGGGGTGAGGTGCTTCGCTGGGTAACCGAAAAGTACGGAGCTGAGAAAGTTGCACATATCATCACTTACGGTACGATGGCAACAAAACTCAGCATTAAGGATGTAGCGCGTGTAGAGAAACTCTCCTTACCTGAAAGCGACCGCCTGACCAAGTTGATCCCCGACAAACTACCTGATGGAAAGAAAATAAATCTCAAGAATTGTATTGCTGCAATTCCTGAGTTACAAGATGCGTGCAATTCCGATAACCCACAGATTCAGCATACGATGCGCTATGCACAGATGCTTGAAGGAAATGTGCGTAATACAGGTGTACACGCCTGCGGTACGATTATTTGTCGAGACGACATCACCGACTGGGTGCCTGTAAGTACTGCTAAAGACAAAGAAACGGGCGAAGAAATGCTTGTCACTCAGTATGAAGGCTCAGTGATTGAAGATACCGGCCTCATCAAAATGGACTTCCTTGGTTTAAAAACCTTGTCTGTCATCAAAGAAGCCTTAGCTAATATCAAAGCCCATACAGGGAAAGAGTTCGATATCGAAGAAATAGACATCGAAGACGAAGCCACTTACAAACTATATAGTGAAGGCCGTACAGTGGGCACTTTCCAATTTGAATCGGCAGGAATGCAGAAGTACTTACGTGAGCTGCAACCTACTACTTTCGAAGATCTCATTGCCATGAATGCACTCTACCGACCGGGACCGATGGAGTACATTCCTTCGTTCATCAACCGTAAACACGGACGTGAACCGATTGAGTATGATATACCTATCATGGAGAAATACCTGAAGGATACGTATGGCATTACCGTCTACCAAGAGCAAGTGATGTTACTTTCACGCCTACTAGCCAACTTTACACGTGGCGAAAGTGATGCCTTACGTAAAGCAATGGGTAAGAAGCTGCGTGATAAGCTCGATCACATGAAGCCTAAGTTCATTGCGGGAGGACAAAAAAATGGACACGACCCGAAAGTCCTTGAGAAAATTTGGGGCGATTGGGAGAAATTTGCTTCGTATGCTTTCAATAAGAGTCATGCAACCTGTTATTCGTGGATAGCCTACCAAACAGCTTTTTTAAAAGCAAACTATCCGGCCGAATATATGGCCGCTACGCTGAGTCGAAACTTAAGTAACCTCACTGAGCTTACGAAATTGATGGATGAGTGCAAAGCGATGGGAGTAAAAGTATTAGGACCCGACGTGAACGAATCCGGATTGAAATTCACCGTCAACAAAAGTGGAGATATACGTTTTGGACTCGGTGCGATAAAAAGCGTAGGTGAATCCGCAGTACGTCAGATCATCGAAGAACGTGATAAAAACGGAACATTTGCTAGCATCTTCGATTTTATCCAACGCGTAAACCTTTCAGCTTGCAACCGGAAAATGATTGAAAGCTTAGCTCTAGGAGGCGGGTTTGATAGTTTCAGAGGTATCAAACGTGAACAATTCTTTGCACTCAATAGCAAAAACGAAGCTTGGTCGGAACAATTGGTACGCTATGGCACGAAATACCAAGCCGACAAGTCGGAACAACAAAACTCGCTTTTCGGAGGTCTTAATGAAATAGAAATAGCAACTCCCCCCATTCCGGAAACGAACGAATGGAGCGACCTTGAACGCTTGAGTAAAGAAAAAGAGTATGTGGGCATCTACATTTCAGCACACCCTCTCGATGGCTTTTCGGTAATCTTAAATGAAGTATGCAATACCCATTTAGGTGAACTCGAATCGATGGAGATGACTACCGGAAAGGAACTCACCATGGGAGGTATCGTATCTAGTTTCCGTGATGGAATTTCAAAAAAAGGAAATCCCTATTGCGTGGTAAACATTGAAGATTATACAGGCTCACACGAGTTCTTTCTTTTTGGCAACGACTATATAGAATATAAAAAATACGCCATCCCAGGACTTTTCGTATTTATACGAGGAAGTTTCCAACCCCGACAGTGGAGTCGCGATAAGGATGACTTAGAATTAAAAATAGGTTCTATTGAATTACTTACCGACCTAAAAGACAAACTAATAGAGAAGTTTACAATTACAATGCCCCTAGCAAGCTTAACTAGCGAACTGGCAGCGGATCTCATTGAACTTTTCGATGAAACTAGCGGGACGGTGAACTTGAACTTGCAACTTTTCGATGAAAAGATTGGTATGCCGATTAACCTTGCTGCGAAACGAAAAACAATTGAGGTTACACCAAAAATCATTGCTTATTTAAAAGAATATCCCGAAATAAGTTATCGTATTAATTCATAAAAACAAAGATATTAATTTATAAAACAAAGAAAATTATGGCAACATCCGTAACAAATGAAAACTACGAGAGTCTCCTTAAAGCACCTGTTGCAGTTATCGACTTCTGGGCTACTTGGTGTGGTCCTTGTCAACGTATGACTCCTATCATAGAAGAATTGACTAAAGAGTACGAAGGCAAAGTAACCATTGCAAAATGCGATATTGAGGAATGCGACGAACTCACTGAGAAAATGGGCATTATGAGTGTGCCTACTATTCTATTCTTTAAGAATGGAGAAGTTATTGATAAGCAAGTAGGTGCCACTAGTAAAGAAGCACTGAAAACAAAGATCGATGCACTTCTGTAATCAACATTTAATATTTTAATTTATGAAAGAAACCGATTTTCTACAAGACGAACAGGAAGATGCCCGCGTGGTAGAATTCATTCAAAACTACCTTCCTCAAGAGCTTAAAGAAAAGTTTTCTGAAGAAGAGATCTATTATTTCATCGATGTAATTGCCGACTACTATGCCACCTCGGGAGTACTTGAACAAACACCCGATAAAGATGGATTCATCGAAATTGATCAAGAAAAAATAGTGGAGCATATCATTGCATGTGCACAAAAAGAAGGCATGGGAAAATATGAACCCGAAGACCTACTTCTTGTAGTAGAAGCCGAGGCGGAAGCTAATGGTGAGGAAGAGGAAGAGGAAGAATAAAAACATACTGCTACAACTAAAAAGCCCTACGGAAAACAATATTTCCGTAGGGCTTTATTTATTTATTCAGTTTTGCTACTTTGCTGAGCTGAGTTAAATTACCTTACCGAGCTGAGAATACCCTGCTGAGCTCAATTAATACTACCCTGCTAAGCTAATAAACAATATCATTGCGAGTTATGCTTCTGTATAACGTAAAATCGTTTGTGCACGATCAGGACCTACCGAAACAATATGCACAGGGACTTCCAACTGCTCTTCTAAGAAAGAGAGATAAGCATTGAACTCTTCAGGAAATTCATCCTCAGAAGTCATTTTCGTCATATCGGCATTCCAACCGGGAAGTTCGACATAAATCGGTTCGATACCTTCATTAATGTCGTAAGGGAAATAATCAATTTCCTCACCATTTTGTTTATAAGCCACACAAGCCTTGATTGTTTCAAAGCCATCAAGCACATCGCTCTTCATCATAATCAGTTTGGTTACTCCATTCACCATTATTGAATATTTTAATGCTACAAGATCAATCCAGCCACAACGACGTTCACGACCAGTAACCGCTCCATACTCATGACCAATGTCACGAATCTTTTTGCCAGTCTCATCGAAGAGTTCAGTAGGGAATGGGCCGGAGCCAACACGAGTGCAATATGCTTTAAAGATGCCAAAAACGTCTCCTATCTTATTGGGGCCCAAGCCCAAACCGGTACAAGCACCGGCACAAATAGTATTGCTGGAAGTAACAAAAGGATACGAGCCAAAGTCAATGTCAAGCATTGTACCTTGTGCACCTTCACAAAGAATGCTCTTTCCGGCACGAAGTAAATTGTTCACCTCATGCTCACTATCTACAAAAGTAAATTGTTTAAGATATTCAATAGCCTCAAACCATTCTTTTTCAAGTTCGGTAACCTCGTATTTAAAATTCAGAGATGCCAAGATAGCTTCATGACGAGCCTTTGCAGCACCATATACAGCTTCAAAGTTGTGAAGAATATCACCTACACGCACACCAGTACGACTTATTTTGTCGGTATAAGTAGGGCCAATACCTTTTCCTGTAGTTCCTACTTTCGAATCACCTTTTTGTGCCTCATAAGCAGCATCAAGTATACGGTGAGTAGGCAGAATAAGATGCGCTTTCTTAGAAATGTGCAAACGTTTGGTAAGATCATGACCTGAAGCAGCTAGTTGTTCTGCTTCAACTTTAAAAAGAGCCGGATCGAGCACTACCCCATTTCCTATGATATTTACCTTTTCGCCCTGGAAAACACCCGAAGGAATAGAACGAAGTACATATTTTTGTCCCTCAAACTCAAGCGTATGACCTGCATTAGGACCACCTTGGAAACGGGCTACTACATCATACTTTGGGGTGAGTACATCTACTACTTTGCCTTTGCCCTCGTCTCCCCATTGAAGACCTAATAAAACGTCTACTTTCATAATTTATCTTTTTTATTTTGTTTCTGTATTCTTCGCTTGGCCGCAGCGCATTTACTACAAATTCCGTAGATATAAAGCGAATAGTGCGACATTTGGAAACGTTGGAACTTTGTATCTCCAATAAGTTTTTCCAATTTCTCGTCGTGCACCTCGCTAACTCTTCCGCAACTCGTACAAATTAGGTGATGATGAGTCTCCATATTATAGCTCTTTTCATACTGCGACGAGCCACCAAACTGATGTTTGATGACGAGCTTTGCATCCATTAAAAGAATGATAGTATTATAAAGAGTCGCGCGACTTACACGAAATTTCTCTTCATTCAACATCAAGTTATAGAGAGTATCAATGCCAAAATGGCCTTTAATAGAATAGATGGCCTCAAGTATAGCAAACCTTTCGGGCGTCTTACGATGTCCGTGCGTTTCAAGATACTCTGTTAGTATCTTTTTTACAGCCTCTTTCAGGTTCTTCTTTTCCATTCTATTATATACTGCCCATCGAAAGCTATTCTCATAGGATCAGGACAAACAGCACGGCAAAGATAGTTTTTTTTTATCACATGGAAAAGTCTTCTTCTGTTTTTTTAGCATTTTCTTCGCTTTGCGCTGCAAATTTATCCAATGCAAGACGAGCCGATTTAGTCGGGAAATATTGATCTGAAGAAATGGCAGCATGCGCCTGGTCGATTAGCTCTGAAGCTGCACGATCGCTAAGTACTTCGCCCCGCATCAATAAACGAGCTACCAAAAGAAAGCCACAGACTTGTATATATTCACGCTCCGAGGCCATCCATTGAAAGCTTTTCTTTGTAGCATAGGGCAAACGGATAAAAAGATTCATCACTGTAAGCTCGGCTAATTCAATATTCACAATCTCTTCTACCCATAAATCAGCCAATTCTTCGCAGAATGTTTCAGTAGGCTGCAATAGAGCTGCTAAAATTTTGCACTCCCGAATATTTTCTTTCCACAAAGCACAAGCTAGTTGATGAGAAGGTTCATATTTCGCTGCAATCGACTTAATACGAGGTAATTCCACCCCGAAATTAAGCTTATACTGTAATCCTTTATCCCGCATGGAAGTCGAAGCAACTCCATTCATTGAAAGACGTAAATCTGTCTTTATACTCTTTAATAGTTCATCCATTATCAAGCAATTTAGTTTAAGTGAGAATAAGTCCGACTATAACGAAGCATCTGCTTTGCATAACCTTCAGTATAATCAATC
Organism: Bacteroidaceae bacterium; assembly: GCA_018054715.1. Classification (GTDB taxonomy): domain Bacteria; phylum Bacteroidota; class Bacteroidia; order Bacteroidales; family Bacteroidaceae; genus UBA1794. The sequence continues at coordinate 17,749 of JAGPIY010000004.1, read as the reverse complement.
TTCACATCCAAAATAGAACCTTGTGCATCCTGAACGACCTTATAAACCGGATTTATAAAACCTTTATAAGGAGATAAGTTCAACTTTTTGTAACGAACAAGCACCTCCTTATGCAATATAGGATTAACCGAAACTCCATACTGTTCAACTAATTCACGAGCCGCATCAAAATCTCCCGTAGAGCGAATACGTTGTATCTCAGCTAGCAATTCCCCAAAAAGAGAACGTAAACGTAGATAATCGTTCACTTGCACATAAGTCTTCCCCTCTTTCTTCAATAATTCAACTGCTGGAAATTGTGCAGTACCTTTTACCTCGGCAGTAGCCTTCTCCAATACCCAATACGCGATCAAAGCACGATTCCGCATATGAGCCTCCTCTATGCTATGCCCCTCCTCAATGCGCACTAACTGCGTAATCAAGCCATTCATCATATAACTATAATACTGCGCTTGATAAGCCTGCACATCGGGTAACAACCCAAGCTCCACCAATTTAGAATCAGCTACATAATACAAGCCAAACAGATCAGCTCTCGCCTCCTCTATCGTGCTACCATAGGCACGCAAGGCATCCGGATCCACTCCCGGCAACAGCTTACCTGAGCCATGACCCAAGCACTCATGTAAATCGGTATGAAGATCATCGGTAAGGTGTCCATATTTATATTGCAAGTCCACGATGTCTTTGTTAAGCGCAAACTCCTCAAAAAAGCCATTACCTTTTGCTGCATTACTATAAGCCTCAGTAAGATTACCTATAGTAACCGATTTTGAGCCATGCCTTGCACGAATCCAGTTAGCATTTGGTAAGTTAATGCCAATAGCAGAAGCCGGATAAAGATCGCCGGCTAATATTGCAGCTGTAATCACTTTGGCTGTTACTCCCTTTACTTGTTCTTTCTTAAAACGTTTTTCTACAGGTGAGTGATCTTCAAACCATTGCGCATTGGCACTTATCGTTTCCGTACGTTGAGTAGCTACCACGTCTTTAAAATTCACAATAGACTCCCAGCTAGCTTTCAACCCTAGTGGATCTCCATAACTTTCAATAAAACCATTCACAAAGTCCACACGTGAAGCAGTATCTTTTACCCAAGCGATGCTATAATCATCGAACGTTTGCAGATCACCCGTCTCATAGAATGAGATAAGCTGCGAAATAACCTCCTTTTGCGCTTCTGTCTCTGCCAAAGGTTGAGCCTTTCGCAACCAGTATATGATCTTCTCAATTGCAGGCGAATACATGCCTCCCAATTTCCAAACTTTCTCATGGATTGTTCCATTCTCTTTCACCAATTGACTATTTAACCCATACGAAAGCGGAGTCTCGCTAGGCGATGCCTCTTTCAACGAAGAATAGAACTGCTCGGCCTCAGTTTGTGTTACCCCCTGATAATAATTGCAAGCAGAAGTTGCAATCAAATCTTCGCCATCTGCTTGATTCACTCGTTTCGGCATAACCGTTGGATCGAATATTACAGGGAATATTTCAGCACAGAAATCAGTAAGAGGTTGAAAAGGCTTTGCAGCAGTATCAGGCAACTCTGCCAATTGGCTACGAAGGAACTTCTCCGAGAATTCCGGCACAAATTTATTACAGCCATAATGGTGGTGAATACCACTAGCAAACCACACACGCTTCAGATAAACCTCCAATCCCAAAAAGTCGGGCGAAGTACGATCTCCTTTATAATTTGTATAGACAGCCTCTAGCATTTGTCGAATGCGAAGATTGTAACGACCATTCTGGTCGAACAAGATGTCACGTCCTTCAAGAGCAGCCTCCTGAAGATAATAAATTAGTTGTTTTTTTGGAAGCGTAAGGCTTTCAAAATCTTTTACCTCATAACGTAGAATTTGCAAATCAGCAAATGATTCTACATGATATTCAAACTTCTTTGCTTCCGAAGTAGTATTCTTAGAAAGCGGAACAGTTGCATTACTACTCATTACGTTTATAATTAAAGCGAAAAAAAGATGCATACTGCGTAACAGTTGCATCCTTTTATACGATGTAAACACATTCATTTATTTTGTCGTTTTCTTAATATGCTCCTTACGATACGTATTTGGAGTAACTCCTATATTTTTATAGAAAGCCGCATAGAAGCTCTGGCGATTTGAGAAACCGACCATAATACTGATTTCCTCCATTGTCTTATTTGCATAACGCTTATCGAGCATTAAATGCAAAGCCTCTTTGATACGATATTCGTTCAAAAGGCAAGAATAATTTTGGCCAAAACGCGAATTAACCACAGCAGAGAGATAACGTGTATTCGTATCCAAATCTTTAGCCAATTGTTTTGCTGAATAATCAGGATCTTTGTACTTCTTTTGAGCTACAACGATGTTCAATATTTTATCGTACAATTGGTCGGCCAATTCGGGACGAATCAAAGACCGATATGCAGCCTCTTTTTCTTTCTTCTCTCTCAGGTTATAAGGGAGTTTTTTCACTTCAGCATCACTCATAATTATGTAGACGTAAGTTTTAATATTTAATTATATAGTATTCTTTATTATCAGACGTTGCAAATTTGCGAAAAAAGTTTCATATATGCAACTTTTATTCGAAAAATAAGAATCAATTAACGTACTTTTTGCAATTGTTGCAAACGAAGTTACTTTTACACCAAGAATAGCGAACTTAAGATGGCATCGGAAACAAAAATGCCATCCTGAGTTAAACAAAGTTGAGTGTCTTTTATCACTAACTTTCCTGACAGAATCCAAGGACGTGCACCCTCTAAAAGGGAAGAATAAAAGTCAGTTCCGAAAAGACTTCGAATTTCATCTAAAGGAACTCCTTTACTTGTACGCAAACGAGTCAACAGGAAATCATTGTAGCGAGTTCTTTCATCGAGTTCCTCTCGTTGAAAAGATGGTTTTTTAGAGGTAATTCCCTTCAGATACAAAGAAAGATTCGATACATTCCACTGTCGACTTTCGCCATCGTACGAATGAGCTGAAGGGCCAAGCCCCAGATAAGGAATACCGCTCCAGTAACTTGAATTATGACGAGATTCACAACCGGAGCGTGCAAAATTGGAAATTTCATAATGATGATAACCGGCCTCTTTTAAAGTCGTACAAAGATACATATAGCACGAAAGACTTTCCTCTTCCTCCATTTCTTGAATTTCACCGAGCTCGCACATTCGATGAAGAGGAGTCCCTTCCTCAATAGTCAATGAATAAGCCGACAAATGACTCGGTTCTAAAGCAAGAACCTGCTGCACATTCTCTTGAAAACAAGCTAAATCCTCACCGGGAAGCCCATAAATAAGATCCAGACTCAGGTTCAAAAACCCTGCAGAACGGCAATCGCGAACAGCCTGAATGGCCTGTTCTGCTGTATGACGACGATTCAAAAGTTTTAGTGTTGCATTCGAGAACGTTTGCACTCCCATGCTGATACGGTTTATTGGGAATTGACTCAACATCTGCAGATAAGACGGCGTAAGATCATCCGGATTCGCTTCCAAAGTAATCTCAGCGTTTAAGTCGACCGTAAACAAGGAGCTAATCGCCTGAAACAAACGTGTAAAATGTGCTTCGGTAAGTAACGAAGGTGTTCCTCCACCAAAATAAATCGTCTGCAAAGAAGCTCCACTAAGATAATCTCTACGCAACTCCATTTCAAAACAAAGTGCCTTTACATAAGCATCACATTCCTGACAAGAAGTAGTAGAGAAGAAATCACAGTATGCACATCGTTGTTTACAGAAAGGAATGTGAAGATAGAGTCCGGCCATTTTAACGTTATTATTTTAAAGAGGCAAAGATACACATTATCGGGGTATTACACAACTTTCTGCCCAATAACATAATTTAGTAACAAGAGACTTTCCCTTGCTTTTCTAAAAATAAATGTCTAATTTGCGCACCATTATGAAAAACACACCGTAGTTTCTATTCCAAAATGTTTCACTTAAAATAATTTTGAGCACATGAAAACATATCAAACTAGTGAAATCAAGAACATCGCCCTTGTGGGCTGTTCTAAATCAGGCAAAACCACCCTTGTAGAAGCAATGCTCTACGAGAGTGGAGTTATAAAACGCCGTGGTACAATTGAAGGGAAAAATACCGTTAGCGATTACTTTCCTGTAGAACAAGAGTATGGCTACTCTGTTTTCTCAACAGTACTACATACCGAATGGAATAACAAAAAATTAAATATAATAGACTGCCCCGGTTCAGATGATTTTGTGGGTGCTACCGTTACTGCATTAAATGTAACAGACACTGCCATTATGCTAATAAACGGACAATATGGAGTAGAAGTCGGTACACAGAATCACTTCCGATACACCGAGAAGTTGAACAAACCTGTTATATTTCTGGTGAATCAACTAGATAATGAGAAATGCGACTACAACGATATTTTGGCGCAATTGAAAGATTCTTATGGATCGAATGTGATCCCTATTCAATACCCTATAAGCACCGGCCCCGGCTTCAACGCTTTAATTGATGTGCTACTCATGAAGAAGTATTCATGGAAACCGGAAGGAGGAGCTCCAATCATTGAGGATATACCTGCAGAAGAACTTGAGAAAGCACAAGAGATGCACAAAATATTAGTAGAAGCCGCCGCAGAGAATGATGAAAAGTTAATGGATCTCTATTTCGAAAAGGAAGAACTTACAGAAGATGAAATGCGCGAAGGGATTCGCAAAGGGCTAGCTAATCGAGGCCTGTTTCCTGTATTTTGCGTATGTGCAGGTAAAGACATGGGAATTCGTCGCTTGATGGAATTTTTAGGCAATGTAGTGCCTTTTGTCTCAGATATGCCTAAAGCAACCAATGCAGAGGGCGAAGAAGTAGCTCCTAATACAAACGCTCCTACTTCGCTGTATTTCTTCAAAACGAGTGTAGAGCCACACGTTGGAGCGGTTTCCTATTTCAAAGTAATGAGTGGGAAGGTGCACGAAGGAGACGATCTCACCAATCAAGATCGTGGTTCTAAAGAGCGTATTGCACAACTCTTTGTGGCTGCCGGTAGTAACCGCATCAAAGTGGAAGAATTACAAGCAGGCGATATCGGAGTGGCATTAAAACTAAAAGACGTAAAAACCGGAAACACCTTGAACGGAAAAGATGCCAATAATAAATTCAACTTTATTAAATATCCCAACAGCAAATACACGCGTAGCATTAAGGCTGAAAATGAGGGAGAGAGTGAAAAGATGATGGCATTGCTTACACGAATGCACGAAGAAGACCCTACTTGGATTATCGAACAAAGCAAAGAGTTGCGACAAACATTGGTGCATGGTCAAGGCGAATTTCACCTTCGCACTTTAAAATGGCGCTTAGCAAATAATGAAAAAATAAATGTAATATATGGAGAGCCTCGCATTCCCTATCGTGAGACCATAACCAAAGCTGCACGCGCCGATTATCGTCACAAGAAGCAATCAGGCGGTGCCGGTCAATTCGGTGAAGTGCATCTCATTATAGAACCTTACAAAGAGGGAATGCCCATACCAGATACTTATAAATTTAACGGACAAGAATTTAAGATGTCTGTAAAAGGACAAGAAGAGCACATACTACCGTGGGGTGGTAAACTGGTCTTCGTAAGTAGTATTGTGGGTGGATCTATTGATACTCGCTTTTTGCCGGCCATCTTAAAAGGCATCATGGCAAAAATGGAACAAGGCCCATTAACCGGTTCGTATGCAAGAGACGTTCGAGTCATTGTATACGATGGAAAGATGCATCCTGTAGACAGCAATGAACTCTCTTTCATGTTGGCAGGCCGCAATGCTTTCTCTCTTGCTTTTAAAGAGGCAGGGCCTAAGATTCTCGAACCGATTTACGATGTAGAGGTCTTTACCCCAAGTGAGAAGTTAGGCGATGTAATGAGTGATCTACAAGGACGGCGTGCCCTTATCATGGGTATGTGCAGTGAAAAAGGATATGAAAAGCTAGAAGCTCAAGTTCCTCTAAAGGAAATGTCAAGTTACTCTACGGCATTAAGTTCGCTCACCGGAGGACGTGCCTCCTTTATTATGAAATTCAATAAATACGAACTCGTCCCCACCGAGATTCAAGAGAAACTAATCAAAGAATTTGAAGCAACAAGTGCAGATGAAGATTAGTTAAGTACCCGGAGATATTTCCCCCTATCTCCACTCGAATGGCAATCCCCATTCGAGTTCACAGAGGCTCCGCTAGCGAACGGAGCCTCTGCTATTTTCGTCCTAACACTTAAAGCTAAAACGAAACAACAAGACAGGCTGTATCTCTTCTGATGCAGCCTGCCTTGTTTGAATTGGAAATGCTATAAGAGGCGATTGCCAATTGGCAAATTCATTTTCAGCAGCTGCTGAATTCATTTTTGCCAGCTGTTAAAAATGGATTCAACAGCTGGCAGTAATTCTTTTGATTAGGATGTTATTGCATCCACTATAAAGAAAAAAGAGGCACTTTTGCAATAAAAGTGCCTCTTTCTTCTTTATAGATTTATTTAATTACCGAACAATTACTTTTTGGTTCTTAACTAAATAAGAACCGGCAGGAAGAGCAACGGTGTTCTCACCTACAGAAAGCGTTACGTTCTTTACCAAGTTTCCACCCAATCCGTAAATCGCAATCTTATCATTCTTTGTTGCTTGAATGCTAATAAAGCCTATTCCAGAAACGATGGTATGTCCGCCCGTTTCTGCTGCTACGCCTTCTATACCTAGACCTTTCACATTAATAGCAGCCAAACGGAAGTTGTCAATTTTAAACCAGCCCACACCTGTATTAGTATATTCAGGATTATTTATCTGGTCCACATCACCACGGGTACGAACACCTAAATGAAGTGTACCGTCGGTGACCTCAACTTCTAGAGACATATTTCGGAGAGGAGTATTGTCATAAGGTAAAAAGTCTTCATCCCACGCATCCGAATAGTTCAATTCTTTTGCACCGGCAAATAAACGTTGAGCGCCTAATCGACTTTGCCCTGCAGAAGTAGCAGAAACCATCATATCTACCATTACACGGTAAGTTCCGTTAGATAGTCCGGTAATTGTCTGTCCGATTTCAAATTCAGGAACAATTGCATTCCAAAGACCAAATGTATAAGCGCCAGTTCCTCCGGTATGATCGGTATTTGCGCCACACCATGTAAGGGTAACCGTATCAGGAAAAGCAATTGTCCATCCCATAGGTATTGCAGGATAATCAATTTTTTTGCCATCTGCCTCAAAGCTAGGATTGGCAATAGAATCAGTTAGGTCAGCTTGTGCTACTTCAAAATCAGTACACTTTCTATTTAATTGAGTCAATTCGCTCATGGCTGCATTTATTTCACTTGCTTCATAACTTGCAGCAACATAAGCAGCATCAGCCTTCGCAATAGCATCTTTAAATTTATTATAATAAAGATAAGCGTCAGTATAATTCGAGATATTCTCATAAGCTTCACCTATTGCTAAGTCGAAAGTTTCATAAAGAGCAACCGTAGTTGCTTTCGCTGCAATAGCCTGTGTCAAAGCAGCTGACTTAGCACTCAACACATCAAGATCTGTTTCGTTGGCATCAATAAGGCTCTGTGCTTCATCTGCCAAAGCTAACATCGCAGCCTTCACACTTGGAGCCATTTTTTCTTGAGAAGCTTTAGCCTCAGCAATCAACACTTTTAGAGCATCTTGTGCTTCTTTCACAGCTTGATCTACGTCAGCCACTTCTACAAGAGCCAAACGAAAGTTATCAACTTTGAACCAACCTGATCCTGCTGTTGACGATTCGGGGTTGCTATCTGAGCGTGCACCAATCTTTAAAGTGCCATCAGTAACTACAACGTCTACTGTTAACGTATGAAGCGGCGTAGCATCATAGCCCAAATTATCTTCCGCATACATATCTTTATAAAGAGTTTCTTTGTCACCTGCAAAGATACGTTGGCTGCCTAAACGACTACTTCCGGAAGAAGTAGCAGAAACCATCATATCGGCATACAAACGATAGGTTCCATTAGGAATGCCTGTTAAAGTCTGGAATATCTCAAATCCGCTAATCGAAGCATTCCAAATACCAAATACATACGATCCGGTTTTAGTCGCGGCATCAGCATCACTATTTACACCGCACCAAGAATAACTATTATCGGTTATACTCCAACCGATAGGAAGCGTTGGGTAGTTTACAGCTCCTCCATTGTCTTCAAAACTAGCATTAATAATTTTGCTTGAGTAAATCGCTACTATCTTACCCCACATTCTACATTTTTCGATTACTGCTAACAGCGATTTTGCAGTAGACAAAGCCTCTTCTGTAGAGGCCTCTTTAGCATCGAACATAGCATTTGCTGTATCAAAAATTGATTTAAACTCTGAATAATAATAATAACCATCGAAAGAAGTTCCTACATTATAAGCGTCAGCAACTGCGTCGTTCAACTTTGCATAAGCCTCAATAGAAGCCTTAGTAGTCTCGATAGCGGCATTTAGAATCACGATCTGAGCTTTGATAACATCAGCATCTTGACTTGACAGATAAGCTTCAGCAGAAGTAATCGCATTTTGAATAGCAGTAACTTGAGCCGTTTGCATATATTCTCCAATTAGTTGGTTAGCTTGATCGATTACTAGTTGTAAAGCTGCAGCTTCTTTCCCTAAATAAGTCAAAGTAAAGTTATCCACTTTAAGCCATCCTTCGCCACCTGCACCGTTTTGAGTAAAGGAAAATCCTTTAGTACTGGCATCTCCATTTGTACGAACACCAAAAGTAAGGCTCCCCCCAACCACATTCACATTAAGTGTCATTGTGCGGAAAGGGCCGTTGTCTTGATTTTTTTCATCATAGCCTGCAAATGAATAATCTTCGTTTAACAAGGCAAGATTCGTTGCTAAGTAGTCTTCCTCACTGCCAAATAGCAATGAATTATTATTAGCAAAAAGCCGTTGAGTAGTTTGACGTGTACCGCCCGAATTGCTTGCGCCCATCAATCCACAAGTAACTGTATAGAGACCATCCTCTAGACCGACAATTGTTTGTGAAAGTTCAAAATCGGGAACAGAAGAAACCCAAAAGCCAAATATATAAGTTCCATCCTTTGTTGCTGTTTCTCCATCCGAATTTACTCCACACCAAGGGAAAGTACTACAATCCACGCTACTGGTTATTGTCCATCCCGTAGGAGGCTTGGTTGCGGTTAGTCCTTCGTACACACCGTCTGCCTCAAAACTGGGGTTTACGATTGACGAAGTCAAATCGGTCTGCGCAATGGCAGTCGCACTCATCATTCCCATAAGCAGGAATGGTAAAAGGTTTTTCTTTTTCATGATAAAATTAAAGTTTGTTGTAAGTATGTGGCAAAAGTACAATGATAAGCTTATAAGTTCGCAACATTATCGTTGAAAAGAATACGAATCTCGTTGAAACAATTCAATTTCATATTTTTTTAGCCTCACACTTCATTCGAAATAGTTGCAACTACGAATTATATATTTTATCTTTGTAACCGATAATCAGACTACTTATGAAAAATAAACATTATTATATTATAAGGTGTATTATTGTGCTATGTTCGTTGCCCTTTATTTTGACGATCGAAACGCTTCAAGCACAAGAACAATTAGCCTTCAGTGTTATTGATGCAACCAAAGGACTATCGGACAATCAGATTCGATACATTCAACAGCTTCCGGACGGCCGACTTGCTATTGCTACTTCAGGAAACATGAATCTCTACGATGGTGCACATTTTCAATATATACATAGAGGCTCCACTGCTAGCTTTCCGCTACCTAGATATAAAGGACTGTTACATCAGTATCTTTCGAACGACTCTATGCTCTGGATTAAGAATACGCAAGAATTGATGTTGCTTAATCTACGAAAAGGAATCTATGTGCCAAATATTAATCAGATATTTCATTCTTATGGCATTAAAGATAAAGTAGAAGACCTATATATTGATACAAAGCAAGGTTTATGGATGGTTACTGAAAGAGATGAATTGTTCTATCAACCAACTTCAAAGAGAAAAGCCACTCGATTTTTATCACAAATATCATTTCCTGAAGGGCTACAACATCCTCAAATAAGCTTACAAGACATTGCTATTGCTGATGGAGATGTTTTTTTATTCTACCAAAATGGATTACTACTTTGTTACGATATAAAAACGGGAAAAGAACGCTATCGTAGTCGACCCTATAACGAAAAAGTTGCCAAACTCTACGAAGCCGGAACATTAGTTGTACCTGGGCCAAAAGGATTCTATCAGCATCGCGAAGGCAAACGAGGCATCTTGCTCTTCTTCAATCGCCAAACCCATAAATGGATTACCTTACTAGATACAGAGTATTGGTTAAACACCTTAGCTGTAGAGCCTGCTCATAGAAAAGTATGGCTTACCTATGCACAAGGAATGTGGAGTTTTGATTTGGGTCCTGACAGCCTGCCGTTAAATCGCATTCATAACTATGCTACTTTGCGCTTAATTAACGGACAAGTTATTAACACCGAAGTAAGTACCATCTTTCGTGACCGGCAAGACGGTCTTTGGGTAGGGACTGCTAACCGGGGACTGATGTATTATCACCCCGCACGCTTTAAGCTTACACAAATAGGGCGCGCCGCTTTTCCTGAAAAGTCGAATAGAAATATCTACGTATCTGGTTTTGCAGAAGATGCACAAGGAAATATTTACTTGCGAAGTGGCGAGGCTAACATTTATAAATACCAACCTAATGCTGCCATCCAACTATTGAAAGTAGCTGAGAGTTCCTTGTCCAAAGAAGTGCAAACGAAATTAAGAGCAACTCCTTCTACTAATTTTGAAGGACACACTTATACCTCATTATTAACTGATAGCAGGGGCTGGACATGGGCGGGGACTCCCGATGGCCTAAAACTACGAAAAAGGAAGAATGCAAAATGGACTACTTTATATGCAGAAGATGGATTGGTCAACAACTCCATTCATGCTATCTTAGAAGATCGTAAACATCAAGTTTGGGTTAGTACAAGTAACGGACTTTCACGAATCAACATCTCTAACTCCTCACTATCGTTTTCAAACTATGATCTCCTCGATGGAGCTATTGAAGGTGAATATGCTGACGGCTCGGTTTTTCAAGCAAAGAATGGAACTCTTTTCTTTGGGGGACTTGAGGGCTTCAATGTACTTCCTCACGGATTAAATCGCCTTTCTTCCGTTCCTCTTACTCCTCTTTTTACTAGTTTCTATTTGCAAGGTATCAAAATAAAAGTGTGCCAGAAGTATCACGATCGAGTTCTACTACCACAAACAGAACCTTACACCAAACAGATGACACTGGAATACGATCAAAACTTCTTCACTCTCGGATTCTCTGCGCTGAATTATATAAATCCGGCACAATGTACCTATCGGTATCAACTTGTAGGAGTTGATGCAACTTGGCGTGAAGAGCCTGCACAAAATAACGGAATGTTACTAGCTACTTATACTGATCTCTCTCCGGGTACTTATCGCTTTCGAGTATGTGCCGTCGACAACGGACTACAATGGAATAAAGCTCCCATCACGGAATTAGCTATTACCATCTTAGCACCCTGGTGGGCTACTTCATGGGCTTACTTCTTTTACTGCCTTGTAAGCATTGGAAGTATTGCCGGAACATTTTACCTCTATCTTCAATACAGTAAACGGAAACTAGAGCGAAAACATAAAGAAGATATTTTACTTCTACGCATCAAGAGCTTGATGGAGCAACTATCTGTAGCCGAAAATCAAAAGCCGGAGCACAGTACCTTTCTCGTCTCCTCCTCTATGTTGCCTTCTTCTGAAGAGAATATAGGAACTGATTCAAAAGCGAATGCTAGCGAACTTGTTTCGAAAGCGATTCAACTTATTGAAAAGAACTTGAATAATTCGTCCTACTCTGTGGAACAACTAGCTCACGATTTGTATATGGATCGTACAGGTTTATATCGAAAACTTACTGCAGCACTCGACAAAACTCCTACCTTATTTATTCGTAGCATCCGTTTAAAGCGTGCCGCAGCTCTGCTATGTGAAGAGAAATACTCTATTTCTGAAATAGCGGACTTGGTCGGATTCTCCACTTCCAGCTACCTAAGTAAATGCTTTCAAGAAGAATATGGCTGCAAACCTTCTGAATATGTAAAAAAAATAAGAGGGGAAATAACTGCATAATAGGTCGTTATTTGCATCAAACCACACAAATTCAACTAGAATAACATTCCTTTCAACCTAGTTGCTACGTTTCTTTTGGAAAAGAAATTATCTTTGCCACCAAAAAAATGCCCTATTCATAAATGGGCTAAACTAAAAATCATTAAACAAATGAGAAAGTACATTTTCACAACAGCCTTACTCTGCACTCTGACTTCGACCACATGGGCGCAACAAGTACAGCGGATTAGTAATGGAGTTAAAGCCACCACCCAAGGAATGGATATTGAGGTGCAATTTTATTCATCTTCCATTGTACGTGTTTTCAAAATGCCTGAAGGCGAAAAATACAAAAAAGAGAGTTTATCGGTAATCTTAAAGCCTGAGACTATTAATCTGAAAGTAGAAGAAAGAGGTAACTTCACAACTGTTTCTTCCAATAAGATTCAGGCAGAACTCAATACTCAAACAGGAGCTGTCAAATTCTGCACCACAGAAGGGAAACAGCTTTTACTCGATAAAGATTACGGCACTTCATTCACACCAAAAGAGGATGCAGGTACCCCTTCTTATACTGTGCGTTCCGGTTTTGTACTCGACAATGATGAAGCAATATATAGCTTGGGGCAAATTCAAGACGGCAAATTCAATCGTCGTGGAGATTCTCAGTTCCTGAAAAATGAGAATATGTATACCTCTGCTCCTTACTTCTTCTCAAACAAGGGTTACGGATTATTTTGGGACAATTATTCTCCCACACAGTTCATCGACAACAAACAAGAACTTTCTTTTAGCAGCCTTGGTAAATGTGCCGACTATTACTTTATGTATGGAGGCAACGCGGATGGCGTAATTGCACAGATTCGCAAGCTCTCCGGACAAGCGCCGATGCTACCTCTCTGGGCTTTTGGCTTTATGCAAAGCAAAGAACGTTACAAAACACAACAAGAAAGTTTAGACGTTCTTGAAAAATACCGTGCTCTTAAAGTACCTATCGATGTGATGATTCAAGACTGGCAATATTGGGGTACAGACTCCAACTGGAATGCGCAAAGTTTCAATGCCCAAACATTTCCTAATCCGAAAGAATGGGCCGATAAGATACATAAATTGAATGCAAAGCTCGTGATCGTAACATGGCCTGGATTTGGTCCTTTAACTCCTCAATATCAAGAGCTGAAAGAAAAGAATATGCTCCTAAACTTCGACACTTGGCCTCCACAGTCGGGTGCAAAACCTTACGACCCATACAATCCAGAGGCACGCAATATTTATTGGAACTACCTCAACAAAGGCATCTTCAGCTACATTGGCAATGATGGATGGTGGCTCGATTCAAGCGAACCTGATCATATCAATGTAAAAGATAAAGACTTCGATCAACCTTGCTATTTGGGTTCGTACCGAAGTGTAAAAAATGCATTCTCACTTGAGCATAATGGAGGCCTCTACAACCATCAACGAGCTACCAATCCCAATAAACGCGTGATGCTACTCACCCGTTCAGGTTTCTTCGGGCAACAACGTTATGGTTCAAACACTTGGAGTGGAGATATTGGGAGCTCTTGGGAGATGCTTGCCAAACAAATTCCGGCTGCTCTTAGTTACTCTTTAATGGGAATTCCCAACTGGAATTCGGACATCGGCGGCTTCTTTGCCGGACGTTGGAATAAAGACGGAGGCGCGCACAACCCAGAATTTCAAGAACTCTACCTTCGTTGGATGCAATTTGCTACATTCTGCCCAATGATGCGTTCACACGGTACCGACATTCCTCGTGAAATATGGAACTTTGGTAAAAAAGGAGAGTGGTGTTATGATGGACAGGAAAAATTCATCAACCTACGCTACAGATTGCTTCCTTATATATATAGCACACAATGGGACGTAACCCAAAATAGCGGTACCTTTATGCGTGCACTACTAATGGACTTCCCTACCGATACTCAAACTAAAGAACTCTCTAATGAATATCTCTTTGGACGGAACTTACTTGTAGCTCCTGTTACCAAAGGAGGTGCAACGGAATGGTCTGTTTATCTACCTAAAGGGAATGATTGGTACGACTTTTGGAGCAATGAGAAAATCAGTGGAGGAACAAATATCACCAAGGCAACTCCAAAAGACATCATTCCTCTTTACGTAAAAGCCGGAACCATTCTACCTTGGGGACCAAAAGTACAATACAGCACAGAGAAATCATGGAAGGATCTCGAAATAAAGCTTTATCCCGGAGCAAACGGACAGTTCACACTCTACGAAGACGAATTAGATAATTATAATTACGAGCAAAAAGCCTATAGTGAGATACCTATGACTTGGAACGAGGCTACTCGCACTCTCACCATCGGAACTCGCAAAGGAAGCTACAAAGGCATGCTGAGAAAGCGCACCTTTACCTTTGAGCTTCAAGATAAGAGCAAACAAAGTCGTACAATCAGCTATAACGGCAAAGCTGTTAGTATTCGATTCTAGCAACAGCTCTTGAACAGTTGAAAAGAAAAAGGAGTGCATTCCATAATAGAGTGCACTCCTTCTTTTCTTTTATCGATTTATGGTTTTGATAAATTAACTGCGACCTATACCAGTTCGATTATCATAACAGAATATAAGCCAAGCTAACTAAACTAATTAAAATCCAAAGCAAAACACCTTGCAGCAAAGGGCGTACTCCTACTTGTTTCAAAACTGTGCGACTTAACCCTGCACCTATAAAGAAAAGGGTAAGTGTAAGCGATTTGCGCGCCAAACTATTCAGCACTTCTCCAAACTTTTCCAACCAAGGTGTTCCGGAAAAAAGAAAAGTATTGATCAACATCGCTCCAATAAAGAAAAATATAAACCAAGGTACAGTGATTTTCTTTCCATTGCTTTTGAAAATAAAACTTGTAAAAAAGGCGACAGGAATAATCCATAACGCACGCGTCAGCTTAACGGTAGTAGCCACTTCCAAGGCTTCCTTCCCATAGGCTGCACCCGCTCCTACCACCGAACTTGTATCATGAATAGCGATCGCAGCCCACATACCAAACTGTTGCTGCGTCATACTTAGCCAATGACCAATAGGCGGAAAAATAAATAACGCGATTGAATTCAGTATAAATATTGTACCTAAAGCCACAGACATAGAGCTGTCCTTCGCTCCCAGTACCGGACCTATTGCGGCAATCGCACTACCTCCACAAATAGCAGTACCTGAACTCACTAAATACGAGGTATTGCGATCCACCTTCAGCAACTTCCGTCCAATCAGCCATCCCACTAGCAACGTACCAAACACAGAGACTACTGTAAAAGACATCCCTTCACTTCCCGACTTTAACGAAGCATAGAGATTCATCCCAAATCCTAAACCAATAACCGAATATTGCAAAAGCTTCTTCGACATTAATTTATTGAATTTTGGGTAAGGATCACCCCACAAAAGAGCAAAAATAAGTCCGGTAAATAAGGCCACAGGAGGCGTCACTATCCCAAAGAAAGGATGAAGCATCGGAATATAGTCCAATAATAAAGAGAGAGCAATCATTGTCACTACGACAATATAAGCTAATTTGCGAGCGTCTTTTTTCATAAAGTCTTTTTGTTTTTATCTTTCGAGTGCAAAGATACCACAAAAAGCGCCTCATTGTTTATCATTTCTTTTAATGCGCTATAACCAATTATTATAGTCAACCGTTGCTATAATTATTTTAAAAAAGCTAACAACATACAATCTCCGCATACATAACTTACATGCAACATTTGCTAAATTACAAGAATGTAGTATACTTAGGTTTACTTAGTCTATTCTATTTCAGGCTAGCGAAACCTTTTCATTAAAGAATACCTCAATCGTGCCTGAAATAATTGGCTCTATAGTAAATAAAGTGAGTTCTATAGCCCAACTATTGGAATACGTTCTTTTTCCTTCAGATCGTCAGTTTCCTCATATTATTCTGGTATGCAATCATTTAGACTGACGATTATTCCTTTACAATCGTCAGTTTATCTTCAGCCTTACATAAAATAGGTTTATAAAAATAACTATGGCCTATAATGTTGTGCAAAATCCATAAATAGTTTAGGTAACCCCGACTCTTCACCCTGCAATTGCACAAACATAAATTCTCGTGGAATGTCCAATCCTGGGATATCGATAATCTTATATAACCCCGCTGCAATCTCTCTGCTTATAGCTTGTATTGAAACCAACCCCATACATTCAGCTTGTTCTAGAAAACGCTTTATACTTTCCGTACTTCCTAAATACATTCGTATCTGTAAATCACCTAAAGGCCAACCTTTTTCGTACAAAGCAGCCTCTACTACATCTAACGTGCCCGACCCTCTTTCTCTCAGTACCAAAGGAATTGAAGGTAACTCAGCCAACTCTATTTCATCTCTTCTGGCCAATTTACTTTTTACAGAAACCACCGGAACCAATTCATCGCGCATAAAAAAAGTATATTGCAAAGTCGATTTACGATAGAGCCCTTCCACAAAACCCAGATCAATACGATGTGCTGTCAATGCCTCTTCTATCTGAAAAGAGTTGCCATTTAGCAAAGTAACCTTCACTTCTGGGAATTTCTCTGTAAACCGAGCCAATAACGAAGGGAGCACATATTGTGCAATAGTTGTACTGGCACCCAAACGCAATTCACCTCGATATTCTCCTTGTAAAAGATGCATCTCATATTCCAATTGTTTATAAGCATTTAGTATATGTTCACAATGTTCCTGAAGCAACTCGCCCGCTGCAGTTAAAGCAATCCGATTACCCAAACGTTCAAAAAGTCGTACTTTATATTCTCCCTCTAACTCGTGCACATGTTTAGTAATGGCAGGCTGCGAAATAAACAACTCTTGTGCAGCTTTTGTAAAACTCAAGTTCTTAGCTACAGCTTGGAAAGCTCTTAAACGGAAATCATTCATTCAATCGATAGTATTTAGAAAAAACTATTTATATTCTCGCTACAAAATTAGCATTTTCCAATGATTTCTTAGTACTTTTGCCAAACAAATAAAGAATAAGATGAAAACGAATCCCGTCCTCAAAACAATTGTACAGCGCAGAAGTACTCGAAGCTACACCGCAGTTCCAATAAGCAAAGAAGATTTGCAAAGCATTGTCACTGCAGGAACCTACGCCCCTACCGGTATGAATCGCCGCACCTTTCACTTCACAGTAGTGAGCAATCCCGAAAAGTTGGCAGAGTTAAATCGCCTCATCCGTGCAGCCTTTCTCAAAAGCGATGAAGAACGTTTGCGTCTACGCGGAGAAAATCCAGACTACGTATGTTACTATAACGCCCCTAGCCTCATCCTTGTTAGTAACGAACCTTCAAAAGCATGGGCTGCACAGGATTGTGCCTGCGCAGTGCAGAACATCTTCCTGGCAGCCCACTCATTAGGCATAGCCTCTTGTTGGATCAACCAACTATTAGCCCCTACTTGCGATGATCCTGAAGTTCGTCGTTTACTTACTGAATGGGGAGTTCCCATCCATCATAAGATATATGGTTGTGCAGCCCTCGGGTATGCGGCCGAAGCTTTAAAAGAACCTCCGGCACGCAAAGAAGGACTTGTTAGCTTTATTGATTAAAAGCCTGATCAAGATCAGCAATGATAT
>JAGPIY010000233.1 GCA_018054715.1 Bacteroidaceae bacterium | reverse complement strand
CAAGCGATGAGCCTGACCGGTATACTTGGTGTGGTAAGTCTGATGGGCATCATTGTACGTAACGGCATCATCATGATCGACTATGCAGAAGAACTACGTATTAAAGAAAAGCTACCTGCCAGACTAGCTGCTATGCAATCTGCCTCACGACGTATGCGACCAATCTTCCTTACCAGTGCCGCTGCTTCAATGGGAGTAATCCCGATGATTATTAGTCGTGACCCCATGTGGGGACCGATGGGCACTGTGGTTTGTTTCGGAACTATTATCTCAATGGTACTTATCATCACTCTGCTGCCCGTAGCCTATTGGCTCATATTTCGTGTAGCAAATGCAAAAAAGAAAAAACGTAATCTAAAAAAACAACTTCAATGAAACGATATTTTTTTATACTCCACTCCATACTCATTCTATGCATTGCACAGCCTCTATCGGCAGAAGCGCAATATACTCTGAAACAGTGCCGTGAGCAAGCTCTCCAGAACAATCGCAAACTAAAAGAAGCACAATTGGATAAAGAAGCTGCCGGTGAGCAACGAAAAGAAGCCTTCACCAACTATTTCCCACAAGTAAGTAGTATGGCTGGAGTTTTCAAAGCGAATAAAGATTTAGTGCAACTCCCCGGTATGTCATTTATCGATGGAGGTTATGTAGCCAACATTACGGCTACACAACCTCTCTTTGCAGGTGGACAAATCATAAATGGGTATAAAATGACAAAGATAGGCGAAGAGGTAAAAGCCATACAATTAAAGCAAACCGAAGAAGAAATTTGTATAACCACAGAAGCTTATTACTATCAACTTCTCGCACTGCTCGAAAAGCGCCACACTTTAGAAGTGGTAAACACACAATTGAAACAAATCTATCTCGACGTTTCGAATTCTTACCAAGCCGGGATATCTAAAAAGAATGATGTACTCAATGTACAGCTCAAGTTGAATGAAGTTGCAAGCAATCAACTTGCTGTAAATAACGGTATTCAACTTAGCAAGATGTTACTGGCGCAATACATAGGTCTAACTACCGATTCTTTTCAGATTGATTGCAACTTGTTAAAAGAACTCTCTCCAGCCGAAAGCTACAAAGTAGATCATGAAGCAGCCCTCACTCAAACAAAAGAATATCAATTGCTCAACAAAAATATAGAAGCCAATCATTTGGAATACAAACTAAAAGTGGGCGCACAACTGCCCACCGTAGCCGTAGGAGCAGGATATACTCTTCACAATCTCATGGATGAAGATCAAAATTTCGGAATGCTTTTTGCTACCGTAAAAGTACCGATAAGTCAATGGTGGGGAGGTTCACATGCCATAAAGCGCAAAAAGATTTCGGAACAAATCGCCAAACTCGATAAAGAAGATAATGCACAATTGCTGCTCATCCGTATGCAACAAACGTACGACAACTTGGCACAAGCTTATCAACAAGTACAATTAGCAGAAAGTAGCAAAGCCACTGCGACAGAAAACCTACGTCTAAACCAAGATTATTATCATGCAGGAACCGTTGCTCTCAGCGATTTGTTGGATGCGCAAACTCAACAACAGCAAGCCTTTAATCAATATACCGATGCAGCCGTGAGTTACCTAAATAGTCGAAGTGCTTACTTAAGAGCAACCAATCAAATGTTCTAATAGTCCCTTAATGAGCATAAAAAAACTACAAAAACGAACTTTCAAACAAGAGAAATAGTCGAATAGTTGAAAAAGCATAAAAAATAATTGTAAAAAACGAAATAATGACTATCTTTGTGCTCAAAATAAAACAAGAGATGGCTGCGCAAGAACTACCGAATATAAGTATAGAATTATTAAGGCAAAACTTTTCTGCCACAGGAAATCTACAGAACGATTTTCTTACGTTACAAACGATGGATGAAGATGAAGAAACTCCCATGGAGGATCTCTTTATGCACCCCAGCCGCATCAATGCTTTCGTCTTCCTTTTATGTTTAAAAGGTGAGATGAGAGTACGTATTAACCTACAAGAATACACAATAGGAGCTAACATGTTACTGTTTAATTTACCTAATAATATTATACAGTCGATAGACTCTCCCTCCAAAGATTTTGATGCAAAAGTCATCTTTATTTCGCAAGAGTTTTTACAAGAGATACGGTTCGAACTTCAAACTTCCATTCCACTCTATGTGCATTTTAAAGACATGCCTTACATACAGCTTGCTCCGGAAGACATTGCACAATTGCTACAGTATTTTGAACTGCTCTATACCGAAAATAATGCGGAAGATCAAGGACAGAAGAAAGATATTATTCGTAATCTATCCAGTGCTACAATGCATAAAACAGCTTCACTCCTGAATAAATATCTAGCACAGAACATTCCTCCTACTCCATCTTCAATGAGCAGGCAGGATGCTTTCTTTGAACAATTTATGGCACTTCTAAGCCAATATCATCGCAAGGAACGGAGTGTAACTTTTTATGCAGGGAAGTTACACATCACTCCGAAATATTTCTCAGGACTTATTAAACAGGTCAGTGGCCGTTCTGCTGTTGAATGGATCAACGATTTCGTCATCCTCGAAGCTAAAGCTCTCCTAAAACATTCCGGCAAAAGTATTCAAGAAGTAGCCTACGAGCTTAATTTCCCTTCTCAAACTTTCTTTGGAACATATTTTAAGCGCCTCACCGGACTCTCCCCCAGTGAGTACAAAGTAAAATAAGGTGTAACGCATGAATAGTTTAATAGGCTCAATACAGTCCGATTAAATCGATATTCATAG
>JAGPIY010000234.1 GCA_018054715.1 Bacteroidaceae bacterium | reverse complement strand
ACTTGCGGAAGTGAATTGACGGATTTCAGCATCCTTACCAATGAAACCTGTAACTGCGAAAGAATTTTCAACTTTTTTCATAACGATAATTTTTAGAAGTTATACAATCAATTTTTATAATGCACCAGGATATTGCAGTCATAGGGCAGCACCAAGGATAGCGGTTCAATACTCTTTTTATTCCGAACATCAGAAAAAAAAGGAAGATTGTACCGATACGCCATTGGTCAGAATGAAATGTCCCGTAACCGCCATAGCGGTGCTGCATTATAGCTTTGCATTAAGAAAAATGATGTGACTTCGCTAAAAATACAGTGGTGAAGTAGAGTTGACACATTGCAGTGGGGGTGGCAAGTAGGTGTCATCCGCTCATATCGGCAAGTTTAAGAATCGGCTGGTGGTTGGGCGAAAGCCTATATAGCGAAGAAACCTGCCATCGGCCGGATGCGGTGGTTGCATGAACGGCTTTCTAAAGGCGCATCTGCCTATTGATGGATAAATGATATTGTATATATGAGGTGATAATGAAGACAGGATCGTGATACAAAATATCTTTTGTAATGTGCTTGACGGTTATTGCCTTCCATGAAAAGATAATGCAAGAGAAATCCATTCAGGAATGGTTTTCTATATTTTTATAAAGTGGTATGGTCGCAATTTGCGAATGGAGACAGATATAAGTGGATAACCCGGAGGGCGGAAAGTAGGTATAAGAGGACACGACCGGTGCAAGAATCCCGTCCAGACTTTCGCATGGACCGGATTCTTTGGGGATTTGATGGCTTTACGCTAAGATATGCCAATCTCCATTTTCTTTGTAGAAAGAACGATTTATTTTATTTACAAGTTTCTTATGACCATTTAAAGACCATGTGTAACCTACGCTAACCAATAGGAAATCATTAGTTTGTCGTACAATCTCGTAAAACTTAAAATCGGTTATACCTTCTTGCATCTGACTCAATAAATGATATACAATGCTGATTATTTCTTCTTTTGAGAGTGTGGGTTCTATATTCATTTCTACATCTCCTCCTCTTTAGAAAGTTTATATCTTCCAAATGCATCAAATGTTTCTTTGATGGTATTTGATAAATCGTCAAACCTTAAAGGTATTATCTTAGCAAAATACTCTATTCCATTTGTAGGATAGCAACAATTGGTTACTAGTCTACAAGGATTGCCAAAAAGGTAATGGAGTTGAAATTTATCATCCGGGCGAACTTGGAAGTGTTTAGATAAGATTTCCAATACTCTGTTGCCTTTCTCAATAGCTTCTTCCAACGTATCAAAGATGCCAATCGTAATTGTCTTCTTGCGACATACGCTATTAGTTACATCTTCTGGTTGGTCATGATAGCGAAACTCGATTGTTAATAACTCCTTTTGCATATTTATTATTGATTTATTCATTCTGTCGGATTTTAATCATAAATAATCACTTCATCACGATAAACTACAATTTCTTGGCCATTAGTTAGGTGAACCACTAATTCTAACCCATAATAGCCAACTATTGTCCCATCACTGCAACCTCTGTACGGAACAACTAAGGAGCAATAAGAACCAATGATTTCTGTCGATTCTTCATATTCGTACATATTAAATAGTTTAAAAGTTAATATCTGTTCTATATCAAATCAGCTCAATAATTTTATCGATTCTCCCATGAAGAATGCTTCTTAAAGCTGTTTTATCAACAGCATAATATTCAGAGATTTGCCCGAACTGTTTTACCCAATAAAGATGAACCACATCGGTAAAATCAAACCTCCATCCCCTAAGCGGTATTCCACGTCGGAAGTAGGCATTGCCATTAATGGCTTCTGTGAGCCAGTTCTTTTCTATACGATTCAATTTTCCACCTTTGTTTAGATGCTCCCTAAGCTGATAAGCTTTACTGTCTTGGAGTGCTGATAACTCCGGCACTTCCCAATTCGCAAATTTTGTTGCAATTTCCATAATTCGATATTTTATTTGTCCCCTTTCATTGAACCAACTACTTGGGGCTTGTTATGTATTTTGTTGCCAACAAAGGTGTTTCAATTCATTATGCAAGGTTTTCCTATTCAAATACTACCGCCATATATGGTGGATGGAGATTTGGGTAGGAAACGCAAAGGCTTGACCTTGCAAGAATGAGGGGTTGAAACTTCTACCTTTGCAACTAAAATCACTGACAAGGCCACAAGAGATGAATCAAGATAAATAAGTAAGAGTAAAACAGGAAAGGTTATCTTGCTTTCCAAAAAGAAGATAGTGTAAAGGGTAAAGTGCAAGTTTACTTTAGTACTTGTATAATATATGCAAGGGGCAACTAAACCTCTTTTTGAACTTCATCGAATAGTCATCAGAATAAGTTTAATCTGATCCTTGTATAATATATGCAAGAAGATACTAAACTTATTTAGATAGAAAGGATAGGGTGCGAGAGGGTATAAGGGGCAGAGGAAGGAAAATCAAATCGAAGTCAGGACGTTTTTTTTTGGAAAGCAAAAATAGATTCAAAGAATTTGTAGCGGCAAACCATAAAGGTCGCTCTAAATATTCAGTGGTGCAAGTGTGGTGCAAAATAGTAAAAAGAAAAACGCAACATCTTGATGTTTAAGACGTTGCATTTTCTTTCAGTGATCCGCCTGGGGCTCGAACCCAGGACCCCAACATTAAAAGTGTTGTGCTCTACCTGCTGAGCTAGCGAATCAATCCTTTTATTGCGGTTAAGCGGGTGCAAAGGTAAAACGAATTATCGGCA
>JAGPIY010000072.1 GCA_018054715.1 Bacteroidaceae bacterium | reverse complement strand
GGTGATGATACTATCAATGTTTATTTTTTTCCAGAAAGTGGCGCACTTATAGAAGGCATCCCTACTCAGGTGGCTTTCAAAGCCATTGATGCAAATGGGAATGCAGTTTCACTCAAAAATGCAGCTCTTTATGAAAAAGGAAATGATAAACCACTCGTTTCGCTCCATTCCTTTCACAATGGAATGGGTTTGTTTGTTTTACTTCCCGAGCAAGAGAAACACTATGAAGTGCGAGTATGCATTGGAAATGATGTAAAGAATTTCGCGCTTCCAGAAACTACTAAAAGCGGATACCGTATGCAAGTAAACAATCTCTTTCCTGATAGAATACACGTCAATATAGCTTCCAACGGAATGCCAAGCGACACTTTGGGAGTAGCGCTTAGTTTACGTGGTAAAGTCTATGCATGGAAATGGGTGTATCTTAGTGACTCCATAGAAACGTCTTTTCTTTTTTCTAAGAGCGGGATACCAAAAGGAGTCGCTGAACTTACTTTATTCGATGCCTTCGGGAAAATACAGGCCGAGCGGAAAGTTTTTATAGGATTGGATGGCTCTGCTGATTCTAGTCAAATTCATATTACTTTTGATAAGGATAGCGTGCATACCGAGTCTTGCCATTTCTCTAGCATTTATTTTAAACTAACGAGAAGCGATGGAAAACCGATTCCGCATACTTCTTTTTCTGTCAGTATAACCGATGCAAAAACCGATATCCCACTATTGCTAAATGAAACTGCATGTATTAATTTGTTACTCTCTTCTGATTTAAAAGGATGTATTGAGCATCCAGAATATTATTTTGAGAATGATGATAAGAGACATCAGTATGCTCTTGATCTGCTTATGCGAATTCAAGGATGGAGGCGATATAAGTGGAGTCCTCGAGTTTTTGTTCCTCGCTTTACTCCTGAATATGGAATTGCTTTTGATGGGGAAGTAACACATACCCTTTCTCACAAGTCTTATTCGGGAATAACGGTAACTTGTTATGGCTTTGGAACACAAAAACTTGCAAAAGGTCTCCAATATGGAGAGAGTCAAACTGACTCTCTCGGAAGATTTGGTTTTTTGTTTGACTTTGAAGGCCCATTAAAAATGACCTTTACCACGTTGAAAGATAAAAAAAAGGTAGAAACAAATTTGCGTTTCTATCGTGACTTTTATCCCGTCCCTCGTGAGTTAGAAGGATGGGAACAACCCCTTTCTTTTAAATTCCGTCATTTTAATTTGGATGATAGAGTGGATTCTCTGCTTTATCAGAATAACGAGGTTGAGATTCTAAAGAGTGTCGAAGTAAAGGCAAAACGGAAATTCTTTCTGCCAACGACTCCGCGTGAGAATATAGTTCTGGATGTGCCTCTTTGCATCGATGAACTACGTGATAGAGGAATTGAAATCTCTACTATAGCACAGCTTTTTAAATATTATGACCCACTATTCCTATGTACAGATGAGTTCTATAATTATTTTCACCCAGTTAGAGAGATGATAATGCGACACGATGGGAAATATATGAAGATGGTGTTAAACGAATATCTGTTAAGGAAAACTTATTCTCTCAAGGAGCCTGATTTATTGAATGTAAAAGAGTTAGCTGCTCCCAAAGGAATGTCCTTTGACGATCTTCTTGCTATAAGAAGTAATGCTGACTGGTGGTATGAAGCAATTTCAGAAGGTGATTCAACAAATGCGGATAATCTTCTTGGCGCGATTAGGAAAATTGTAATTGCTACAGGCCCGATAGGAGAAGTAAAAGATTCTAAAGCTTGGGATTATGGATATAAAAATGGAGAGTCTCTTTTTTTTATCACTCTTTTTCCTCATGCAGAAAAGCGAAAAGAGGCATACGGACAGCGAATAACGACCATTTATGGGTACAATGCGATGGATGCTTTTTATTCTCCTGCTTATATAAATCCTTCAACTGAGGTATACGATGGTCGGCGTACTTTAATGTGGATGCCTGATGTCTATACCGATGCACAAGGAATTGGGCAAGTTGATTTTTATAATTCTCCCACTTGTCGTCAAATATTTATTGATGCCGAGTGCGTTACGCGAGATGGGTGTATTGGAAGCTATAGGCAGTTAATTGGAGAATAAAAACAAATTAGATTAAGATATTGTAAAAAGGTTAATTTATCCATATAATGATTCGTACGCCGTTGTCTTTTCTCTTTTTTTTGTTACTCATTGCTGCTGTTTGGAATACTTCCTCTCAATTGGTGGATCCTGAAGTCTCTGCTAAATGGTATGCCTTATGGCCGATGGCAGCAAGTTGCGCATTATTTTTATGTATAAGGGAATACAAAATGCGTGAAAAGATTATCCAATTATTCCCTACCATGCAAGAACTTTCATTTATTGTGCTCATTATAGCTACAGCACAAGCTATATATGCCATACTACAACGCTTTGGTCTGTTGCATTCTCCGTATGCACACACGGTGGGTAGCTTTGATAATCCTGCAGGGCTCGCATCGGTGTTAGCTTTTAGTATGCCCTTTTGTCTGTCGCTGTGGCAAAGTAATAAAAAAGCAATAAGAGGGATTGGTTTTCTTCTGGGAAGTATCTTGTTCGCTGGATTAATTGTATCCGACTCACGTACGGGGATATTGGCGGCTGTTGGAGCTGTGTTTATTATGCTTCTTCTAATTGCAAAGAAGCACCGACGTATGCTTCTTGCAATTGTTTGCCCACTACTTATAGTTTTGTCTGTAGGGCTTTATTATTATAAGAAGGATTCAGCAGACGGACGCAAATTGATTTGGCAATGTACTCTTGAGATGATACGAGAACACCCACTAATGGGTTATGGCCCGAGCGGATTTAAAGCCCATTATATGGATTTTCAGGCTCGACACTTTGAGAAGTATCCTGCGGATCCAACTGCATTATTAGCTGATAATATAAAATGGCCTTTTTCAGAATATTTACAAGTCCTTGTTTCTTATGGTTTACTAGGAGCAATAGGATTAACTCTTTTGATTGTTTATTGCGTTAAATGGTGGAAAAGAAGCCGAAATTTGGCAAGTGATACGACTTTTCTTTGTTTGGTGAGTATCGCTTTGTTCAGCGTTGCTTCGTATCCGTTTTTCTATGCACATACATGGGTCTTCTTTTTACTTTCCTTAGCTATTCTTTTTTTTGTATCACATCCGTATAAAATAAAAGAGAATGCATTTAGAAAATCACTCTGGATTTTTACAGTATCACTCTGTGTGGCGTCTTTTTTTTCCTTACGGCGTATGCAAGCTGATAGAGAATGGGAATGTATAAGTGACCAAGCTATTCAGGGAAAAGGAGTAGAAGTCTTTCCGCGTTACGAAAAGCTACGAAAAACGCTATGGAATAAACCTACATTTCTTTATAATTATGCCGCGGAATTGAATATTGCAGAAGAGTACAAAAAAAGCATTAGTATTGCTCTTGAGTGTGAACAACAATATGCTGATTATGATTTGCAACTTGTATTAGCAGATAGTTATCGGCTAAGTGGTCAACACCGAAAGGCAGAGATGTGTTATCAAAAAGCCGCCATGATGTGCCCCAACTGCATAGCTCCGTATCATGAACTTTACTTTATGTATAAGGAAATGAGTGATTCACAGAAGGCCATTTGTGTAGCTCGAAATTTATTTAAGAAAGCATTGAAAGTACCTTCACCAGAAGTACTACAGATGCGATGCAGTGTGGCGAAAGATACAGTGCAACTTTTAAGTAAATTAATACATAAATCGTTTTATAAATATTAAATGCAGAAAAATGAAAAAAAACAGAATTCCTTTCTTCTTTATTTTATTTCTTATACTTATTCAAGCAAGTGCTCAAAAACACGGTATCAATTATCTCCAAGAAGCCTTGCAAGCTGCGGGGCATAATCGTCATGAGCTGGAATGTGTACTTAATCATTATAAACATCAGCCTGCAGACTCGCTAAAATATCGTGCGGCTTGCTATCTGATTGAAAATATGTCGGCTCACTATACTTACGAAGGTGCTGCGGTAGATACTTTCTACAAAGTGATGCGCACTGTATTTGCCGATCGCAAAAATATGAGTGCTCAATTTTATAACCAGAAATATGATTCTATTCTTTGGGCTTTAGGCCCTGCGCTGAATTCTGCACGTGTGGTCAAAGATATCGAAACTATGAAATCTGATTACTTAATTCGCAATATCGATGAAGCTTTTGAAATGTGGCAGATGCCATGGAACCGCAAAATATCGTTCGAGCTATTTTGTGAGTATGTACTTCCCTATAGAGCAGGAAAAGAGCCACTTAGCAATTGGAGGAGTTTGTATCGTAATCGTCGTCCTGACAAGCTAGATTGCCAGCGTTCTTATCCAAACAGTTCTTTCTTGTATGGGCTATGTAATGAATTGAATAAAAACTTTGTAGATAATCTTTATATCCCTTCTGGCTTTATGCCGGAGTTTCCGCTTACCTTGCTTGATACTCTGAAATGTGGTTCGTGTCGTGAATACTCGAACCAAGGCTTAGCGGCTACACGCGCCTGTGGCATTCCGGTGGCTATAGACTTTGTGCCACAATGGGCTGGCCGCTCAATGGGGCATGAATGGGATGTGCTCTTGCCTCGCGAAGATATGCCCCATCCTTTCATCGTTAACAAACTCCCTGGCTCACATCTTTATAGTATTTATGAAGAATGTATCCCCAAAGCGTACCGAAAAACGTATGCCATACAGCGTCAGTCGCTTTCGTTTTTAGCTGGTGATGAACCTATTCCATATCTTTTTCGTAATCCTTGCATGAAAGATGTGACGGCTCAATATGATGAGGTGACTGATTTGTGCATTCAGCCTTTTCCTGAGATCAAAAGCAAAGCTCAATTTGCCTACCTAAGTGTGTTTGATAATACTGACTGGCAAATTGTAGCCTGGGGTCAACGAGATACTCTAAAAAATATGGTGACATTTAAGAATATAGGACGTGGTTGCGTATATTTGCCAATGTTTTATAGTAATAATAAAAAAGAAGAAGAGAACATAATACCGATGCAATATCCTGTGCTTTGCCGAATGGATAGGCGTGAAGTGATGGAGCCCAATCTTAAAAAGAAGCAGACTCTTTCCCTGACGCGCAAATATCGCATATCGCGCAATTTGGAAGATTGTGCAAACTTAATTCTTGGCGGACAATTTCAGGTAGCAAATAACTCTAATTTTAGTGATACTCTCACGCTTTATACAATAGACAAACAACCTGAGAACTGCTTCGAGAAAGTGGAGCCAAAATACAAAGGGAAATATTCCTATTTTCGTTTTTTAGCTCCACGTTGGAATTGTAACATTGCAGAGTTGGTTCTTTTTGATGAAGACGGTAATCGCTTACCAACCGACAGCATTATCTCTACCGATAAAGGACGATGGGGCAATGTGCCTGAATATGCATTTGATGGTAACCCACTTACCAATTATAGTGCCTCACAAGGAAACTGGGCATGGGTTGGTTTAAAGTTCAAGGACCCGGTACATATTTCAAAAATTTATTACCTTCCACGTAATGATGACAACTTCATTCGCGAAAATGAAACATATGAACTTTTCTATTGGGATAAACAAGGTTGGCAGTCGCTCGGCCAACAAACAGGAACACTCGAATCGCACCTTATTTATAAAGATGCACCCACTAATGCCCTCTTCTTATTACGTGACCTTACAAAGGGGAAAGAGGAACGCGTTTTTACCTATGAGAACGGTCAACAGGTATGGTGGTAACCCCTAAAAATGAATTTGTGAGTGTCTAACAGTACAATATTTATCATAAATAACTATAAAGCAACAAAATAGCAATCTTTTCGGACACCTAATTTGTGAACCTTATTATAGTTGCATTTTCAAAAAAAATGCCGTACTTTGCAAACAGAATTCCACCCATAGTGGACTAAGAGTAAGCAAAAACAAAAAAGGAACTGTACCCTTGATTTCATTAAAAAGTAAGGGTATGTAAAAATATGGTTACTAATAATGTACGGTAAAAAGATTAAATCCATCTATTTTAAAAAGTTATTTTTGTATATAATCATTTGGATATCTCCACTGCTACTACAGATATATGCGAGTGGAATCACATATTGGATTCAAGATTTTTGTATATATTTTCCGGTACTTTTATTGTCAGCACTATTTGCTGGAAAAGATGAAAGAATAAGGCTAAAATTCGAAGTCTTTTTTTTCTCAATTTCATTAATAGTGTTCTTGTGCTTTCTTAATGTTTTCGGACTTTATATCTGTGAGGAAGCTTATTCAGCTCTTTTTATGATTTGTGCTGCATTATTTGCATTTTACTATAGTTGGACGTTTAAAAATATACTTTCCCTATATACTATATTTTTGTTACTGATGCTTTCAGTTATATGTTTTCTATTTACATACTTATATGACTTTCCTTTTTATAATGATTTTCGGTTTTTTCTTATTAATGGTGTTGGGCATTTTACGATTGCTTATCACTACACGTTTGGTCTTTTTATTGGAATAGCAGTATCTCTAGCGCAAAATAGAAAACAATTTATTTTTATTGTTGTTATCTCTGCAATTGCTTCTATATTTTCATTACTTTATGCTTCAAAATTCATATTTTCAAAACTAAATTATGGCTCCTTTTCGGGCTTTGTAGAAGAAAAAGTCGATTTGACATTTAGAAGCAATCGAAATCAACTACTTGCTCCGTCACAATTTAAAGAAAAATATCAATTAGTCCTTTTACCAGGAGAATATGCTCAATATCTTAATTGGGTTGGAATTCAAAAACTTTATTGGGAATATAAGGAAAACCCTAATTTATTCATTTATATTATAGTCACAAAGGAAAGGGATGTAAATATTTGCGAAGAAATAAAGAAATATAATATAAAAGTTCCTGTTTATATCGCCGAAAATTCAGAAAAAGCTCGTGAAGAAATGAATCCATGTCATACAGATGGAGTTTTCTGCATTTTACAAAAGGATGAAATTATCTTTAGAGGGAATTTGAATAATGCTACTAAAAAATTAGAAACGTTTCTAGAAAACCAGCAAAAATGAATTATTTGTATTATATATTCATCGTTTTAATCTTGCTATCTGGATGTAAAAATAAAAACGAAGATGAAAGCTTGGCAGTTAGAACACTACATGAAGCTATGAAGGAGCATAAAAAGGGATATTATGAAAAGGCTGTTGAGAACTATTTGTTTGCTGCAGAATATTGTAATAGTAGAATAGATAGTATTTACGTTATTCCTATTTCATTAGCAGCTAGGGGAGAAATTCTATATTTGGTGCGTAGTGATTACGGGGCTGCAAAAGATATTTTTATTAGACTAGATTCTGTTGGTTTGAAATACAGCTTGCCGAAATATCAATGTATAGCTTTCCAACGTTTAGGAGAAATATATTTAAAACAGCATCGATATGAAGACGCTAATCGCTTCTATCAAAAGGCGTTAAAATATGCTCAGAAATTACCTCATGGAAGCTTGCCACTTCCTCTCCTATATGAAGAATCTTTAATTGCTGCAGTTGGATGTGAAATAGAAGAGAAGAAAGTAATAACAGAATTTCGGCATAATTTGTTGGAGAAGCAGTTGCAAAAATTGATCCAAAATAGTGATCTATCACTAAAGGCAGAAGCCTATTTGTTATTAAACAACTTGGAATCTCTCCAAAAAGTAGGGAAAGGCAGATTTTATTTCCGCACCTATTTGAATTTTCGTGATAGCTTAGAGCGTTTACATGAACAGAAAATGCAAGAAATAATACTTCGCGAAAGAGTTTGTAAGGAGTTTGATCAAGAAGAAGCGCAAGTTGAGAAGCAGAAAATCCTTTTTATACTCACATCAATCATCAGCTTGTTATTAGGAGGAGCTGCTTTTTATTTTATTCGAGGAATCTATGAAAAGAAGTTTAAAAGACTGCTTCGGTTTGGTAGGCAACGAGAAAAAAACTGGGTAGAAAAGGAAAAAGTCTGGCAAGGTGAAAAAGATTTATTTGAAGTCGATTTAAGACAGCAATATTGGGCTAAAATGCAAAATTTCACAAATCAAATTGAAGTTCTAAAAATAGATTATTTAAATAAAGAGAAGGAAGTGCTTAGACAGAGACAGGATCAAGCTGAAATAGAAAAAAACGAAATAAGGTATAGGCAATTCTTTGCATCGGAATTAGGTAGAAGAATTCCACATGGAAAGGGAAGAACGCAAGAATGCGTAGCTAAGTCGGAAGGATTAATGTGTAAATCGAAGGAACAAGAGGAGTTGTTGCGTATTGCTCACATATATCTTGGAATAAAAGATCTTGGAATACTCTCTGAAAAACTGGGAAGAGAGAATTTAATATTATATATCCTTCTCTATGTGGGTGTACGGCAAAATGATATAGCAGCGCTCTTTTGTGTAGACAGTAGCACTGTTAGCAAGCGAAAAAAACGGATGGAAGAACTGCTGGGCGAGAAAGCGGATTCGATGAAGATAGAAGAATAGAGTCCCGTTGTGGGCAAGTCGATTTTTATAATTCCCCCACTTGTCGTCAAATCTTTATCAATGCCCAATGCGTTACGCGTGATGGATGCATTGGAAGTTATAGGGAGTTGGTTGGAGAGTGAAATCTCAGGCTTGAACGTTCCGAATTACCCAAAGAAGTGGATTGCCCCTTTAATACTATATATTTGCGGTACTTTGGGGAATGAAGTAGACTTCTGTATGCTTCCGAGAGCTCTCTTTTTGCATCTCTACTTTTATCCTTCATCTTTCAGGGCGCACTTAAAACATTGAAATTCAGATCCATAATCCTGAAAGATGAAAGATGTTTTCCTGAAATGCACAATAACAGAGTAAGCGTCTCCGCAGCGGCGGTAAGCGTCTCCGCAGCGGCGTCTTGTGTGTATTGTCTGTGTTGATTATCTT
>JAGPIY010000232.1 GCA_018054715.1 Bacteroidaceae bacterium | reverse complement strand
ATTTGCAATTCCTTGGCCAATCCCTTCAATGAACGCGAAATCGTACTTACTTCCTCTTGACGTGAACCGAAGCCCATACCACTTGCATTCATTAGCTGCAAATAGTCGATAATTATGATTTTCACTCCATGTTCTCTCACCAAACGTCGTGCTTTCGTACGAAGTTCAAATACAGACAAAGAGGGAGTATCGTCTACAAAAAGAGGTGCATTCACAAGTGCTTTAAGTTTCATGTCAAGCTGTTGCCACTCATAAGGGGCTAGTTGCCCTGAACGAATCTTTTCACTTGGTATCTCACAAACGTTCGATATCAAACGATTTACTAACTGTACATTACTCATCTCAAGGGAGAATACTGCCACCGGATTGCGGAAATCGACTGCTATATTTTTAGCCATCGAAAGCACAAAAGCCGTCTTACCCATTGCCGGACGAGCCGCAATGATAATTAAATCCGAATTTTGCCATCCTGCCGTCATCTTATCTAAAGCATGGAATCCGCTCTCCAAACCACTCAATCCGTCCGTACGAGCTGCTGCTTTCTTTAACAACTCATACGCTTCATGAATAATCGGGTCGATTTGCATATAGTCTTTTTTGAGATTACGCTGCGAAATCTCAAAAAGAGAACCTTCTGCTTCCTGCATCAAATCGTCTACATCGTTCGTCTCATCGAATGCTTTGCTCTGCACCATGCTGGAGAAACGAATCAACTCACGTGCAAGATATTTCTGTGCAATGATACGTGCATGATATTCAATATGTGCGGCAGAAGCTACTAAACTGGAAAGACGAGCAATATAGAAGCCGCCTCCAACTTCCTCCAGACTCCCATCTACACGAAGTTGTTCCGTTACCGTAAGAATATCTATAGGCTTCTGTGCGGCTGCCAGTTCTACAATGGCACGATAAATCAGTTGATGATTATGCTCATAAAACGACTCGGGACGAAGTATCTCGCTGACTAAAGGATATGCATCCGTTTCAAGCATCAACGCACCAAGTACAACCTCCTCGAGTTCTTTTGACTGAGGAGGTAATTTACCATATTCCGACTGTAAGGGCATCTGTGATTCGGGTTTACGTTGACGCC
The DNA here is from genome assembly GCA_018054715.1 of Bacteroidaceae bacterium. Classification (GTDB taxonomy): domain Bacteria; phylum Bacteroidota; class Bacteroidia; order Bacteroidales; family Bacteroidaceae; genus UBA1794. The sequence goes on along the minus strand of JAGPIY010000232.1, from coordinate 1,674 downwards.
CGCGACGAGGGGTTTTTCGAGTATCTTCCATCTTTTCTTATCATATTGGGGCTACAAAGATAGTGCATTCCAACTTAAAAACCTACTTTTGAGAGTATAAAATTTAATGGGACCCTAGATAGGTCCCATTTACTGATATAGCAATGAATCGCCTTGCGGCAATCAAGCAGTCTACATGTCTTTTTTAGCTGTTTTTGCGGCGGCTGCTTTTGCAGCAACTTCTTTTGCAGCAGCTTCTTCTTCCTCTTTCTTCATATTAGCATGCTTAATATCAAGACCTTCAGTTACAAAAATAGCTGCCTCAGCAATATTGGTGGCATTATCGCCTATTCGCTCAATATTATAAGCTATATTATTGACACAGATCAAATCGTTTAGCTGCTGCTCTTCTAATACTCTGCCGGCAAAATCTAGATGCGAACTTTTAGTAATATTATAATAAAGCTGATCTACAGCATCATCTTTCTGAATGATATCGCGAGCCAAGGCATTGTTTTCATCGCTGAAAGAACGAATTGAGTTTTCAATCATCGAAGCCGATATAGTAAACAGCAATGCTAAGTTTTCTTTATAGCAAAGATATATCTCGCCTTTCAGATCCATTGTTTTGATAAAATGAGCCATGTTCATTATCAAATCTCCAACTCGTTCTACATAAGCAGTAATGTCATAATTCGACATTATTTGACGTAAGTCGGTAGCTCTTGGACTATACAGCACAATTGCATTCACAATTTCCTTACGTAACTTCACATCTAAGCTATCAAGGATGCGTTCGTTGTGATAAATCTCTGTATAAATCGATTCATCTGTTTTTCCATCCATGAGTTGTTTTACCAGTTCAACCTGTTTCATCACTACTAGTGACATCACTTTAAAATCGTCGAAGACTCTAGTAAAGAATCTATCTTTCAATACATTATTCATTGATTCGAAATTTTTTAATTATCCAAATTGACCATTAAGATATTCTTCAGTGCGCTTATCTTTAGGATTTGTAAACATGATTTTAGTATCATCGTACTCAACCAAATCACCTAAATACATAAACATCGACATATCTGAGATACGAGCAGCTTGCGACATATTATGCGTCACAATAACGATTGAAAACTGCTTTTTCAATTCCAATAACAATTGCTCTATGTGGTTCGTAGCAATCGGATCGAGTGCTGAAGTGGGCTCGTCCATCAATAACACTTCCGGCTTTAAAGCCACTGCACGAGCAATACAAAGACGTTGTTGCTGACCTCCTGATAGAAAAGTGCCCTTCTTCGTGAGAGAGTCCTTAACCTCATCCCATAATGCCACATTGCGTAAACTAGTCTCTACTATTTCATCCCGCTGCGATTTCTGGAAATGTATATTATTCAAAGTATATCCCGCAATCACATTATCATAAATGCTCATTGTAGGAAAGGGATTGGGGCGTTGAAATACCATTCCTGCCTTACATCTTACCTTCATTGGGTTCATATTCAATATATTTTCCCCTTTCAGCAATATTTCTCCCGTTATTTTGATATCAGGATAAAGTTCATGCATTCTATTTACGGCACGTAACAAGGTACTTTTTCCACATCCGGAAGGTCCCATAATGGCTGTAATTCGATTTTCTTTCAAATCAGCATTTACCTGATTTACAGCATTCTTTCCCGGCACATAAGACACCGA
>JAGPIY010000071.1 GCA_018054715.1 Bacteroidaceae bacterium | reverse complement strand
TTGGGGGTGATTTTTACAGGATGGTCACTACTTGCAGAAACACAAAGTGCAACCAAAATAGAGAAGATACAGAAAGCTCCTCTTAATATATTTTTCATAGTCATCTTATCTTTTCATCCTCTGATAAATATTGAATTTACGGTCTTTAAATACTTAAAGTTGCAAAGTAACAAAAAAAAAACCGGATTCCAATATTGTGCCCTAAAGATTATTAAGAAAACTATAAACAGAAGTCGGTGAATTAAAATAAAACCATAGACTTAAGTCGGTATTTCTGTGGTTTTTAACACCTTAAAGATGAAAATAATACACACTTAATAGCACAGATTTTTTTCAACTTATATACATTAAACATCCCAATAAATCTACTATATAAAGCTTTTCTGGGAGCTCACCTAAAGGCTTTTTTTAAAGAGGTATACAAAGCGACTGAATATAGTTTGTTAAACTTACTTAAATAACAAAAGACTTTTATCAACGAATACAACATGCGTAAAAAAAGAGGACAAACAAAAAAAGAGGCATCCGGCAATTTGCAATTCTCTTAAAACAATAATATCAATACAAATTCTTGTCGTTATTAAAAAAAGGGGGAAAGCAATGGAAAAATCATTTGAACCCATAAAACAATATACTCATTAAAAAAAAACATTTTATGAATCTGTTTTACTTCAAAAGAAGTTTTTTTTCGAAAATTCGCAAATACTTGATAAAAAGCACATTAGATCAAATAGATTCTTTTTTATCACATTTTGTCAGATAAACATGTTTCATAACATATACAAAATAGAGCCGTATATCTACACTTTTTACTAATATTGCAAGTGTAAAGTTTACGCTTATTGTTTAAGGCCCTTTTCTTTGAATAAATAAAGCATAAAAAACACACTGCAAACGATCGACAACTTCACAAATAAAGTTTTATTTGAGACAAGCCGATTTAATACAAATGAAAAAAAATAGAACAAAAAAGAGCCATGAATTAGAAAATCTGTTTTTTCAGATCCTCTCTAAGACAAACACCTTATATAAAAGGCCGGAACGGTCAAAAACTTCAAGAAAACTAATATTATAAATCAATAAAATTTATCTAGAAAACTATGCAACTAATAGATTGGATTGTGATAGTACTATTTCTAACAGCAATTGTTTGGATAGTGTATCGCGCTGTAAGAAAAAACACAGCAGGTGGAGAAACTAGTAGTGATTACTTTCTCTCCGGAAGAAATGAGACCTGGATTGCCGTTGGTGCTGCAATTTTTGCTGCCAACATCGGTTCAGAGCACTTAGTAGGTTTAGCTGGTGCCGGTGCCGAAAGCGGTATGGCAATGGCTCACTGGGAGATGCAAGGATGGATGATCCTTATTCTTGGATGGGTATTCGTTCCATTTTATGCACACAGCAGAGTGTTTACGATGCCTGAGTTCTTGATGAAGCGTTTCAACAAAAACACCAGTTCTACACTGTCTATTATCACGCTTATTAGCTACGTATTAACTAAAGTATCGGTAACTGCATTTACAGGAGGTATCTTCCTAGAGAGCTTACTCGGACTCGACTTCTGGTACGGAGCTATTGGTTTAGTTTTGCTAACCGGTATTTTCACTGTATTCGGTGGCATGAAGGGTGTAATGACTATCTCTGTAATTCAGACTCCTATCCTTATTATAGGTTCTATCACAATCCTAGTACTGGGACTTCTTAAGTTAGGCGATGGAAACATGGGCGACGGTTGGACAGCTATGCTCCAATTTGCCGGTAACAATCGTCACTTGATTCACAACGATGCTGCCGATCCTTTGTACAGCAAATTCCCCGGTGTTGGTGTTATCCTAGGTGCAGCAATCATCGGTTTCTGGTATTGGTGTACTGACCAACATATCGTACAACGAGTTTTAGCAGCAAAAGATTTAGATAACGCCCGCAAAGGTACCATCTTTGCCGGTTATCTTAAAGTATTGCCTGTATTTATGTTCTTGATTCCGGGTATGATTGCCGCAGCTTTAAAAGCTAAAGGTGTAGATGGTTTCGACTTTGATAGCAACGATAAAGCTTTCGGATCAATGGTATTGAACTTGATGCCTATGGGACTTAAAGGATTCGTTACCGTAGGTTTCATCGCAGCATTGGTAACCTCTCTAGCTGCTCACTTCAACTCATCGGCTACCCTTTTCACTATCGACTTCTACAAACAATACAGACCTAACGCAAGCGAAGCTAAATTGGTTCTGATTGGCCGTTTCGCAACGATTGCCGTAGTGGTATTAGGATTGGTTTGGATTCCTATCATGAAAGGCTTAGGCAACGTACTTTATGAGTACTTGCAGGAAGTACAATCGCTAATTGCGCCTGCCATTGCAGCCGTATTTATCATGGGTGTATTTACCAAGAAGATTACTCCTAAAGCTGGTGAACTCGGACTTTTATTCGGTTTCCTAGTCGGCATGGCTCGTTTAGGCATCATGATCTTTAAACCTGCTTCACTTCAATGGTTCATGGACATCAACTGGTTGGTATTCTGTATCGGTCTCTTCGTCAGCACCATCATCTTCATGATCTTGGTAAGCTTCTTCACTAAACAAGCTAGCGAAGAAAAGTTGAAAGGAATCACCTATTTCACCCAGTCGCCCGAACAGAAAGCTGTTACTCGCTCAAGTTGGAGTACTCTGGATATTGTAACTTCCATTGGTGTAGTACTTGTTTGCGTAGCATTCTACTATTACTTCTGGTAAACAACAACCCTCGAAAACTAAAAATAGGAGAATCCTTGAAAAGGATTTCCAGAAAGAGAGCCGGACTTTTGCTAGTCCGGCTCTTCTTTTTCAAGTTGCCTCACAGCATACGCTAGGTTAATCATCCCTAATCTTAGACTGCAAATATAATAAGTTTCTTGAAAACAAGCAAAACGAATTTCTAAATAAATCTACTAACAATTTCCGGTTTTGGCACAATTTCATTTCCCGATTTGGCGAGCTTACACTTCCAGATATGGCTATATATTGTCTCTTGAATAGCAAAAGAGAATCGACATAAAAAATCCCGCAAGAAAGGTTCTCTTGCAGGGTTCTAAAAGTCAAGACGCTGTGAACGCGATAAAAGCGAACCTATTAACGGTTTCCAAACTTGCAGCCCCAAGTCATCATCGTAGTCTCAATGACGATCTCCACACAAGCATCAAAAATTGTTTTAATCTTTTTCATAATCACTTTCTTTTGAATTACGCCGTAAAAGTACAGTCTCAATATTACAAGATTATTACAAAAAGATGAAGCAACAATTTCTTTTTCATAGACCCTCTTTCTCCCAGTGATTCTTGGGGTAAACGTCGAAAAAAATATCGCTCAAAGATGTTTAATCTTTTTAATAAGCCAAGGAACAATTCCTACAAACAGCACCACAAGCAGCCAAAGATTCCCGGTAGTAATATCATACGCCTCAATCATCTCCGAGAAAGGTCGATTCATTCCTAGAGCACACTCAAAACAAATGGTAAGCACCATCCACAAGAGCCCCATTTTTACATAATCCTTTTCAGCACACTTGCCAAGACGAGGGATAAAGATCAAGCCAATGATAAAAATCACCAAGCACAACGTAATACCGCTTAATGGCAACGAATAGGCACGACCGATTAATGGTGTTAGCACTAAATCGCGTAACCCGCCATTCAATATAGCAAGAGGGATAATGGAAAGCCAAATGAAAATCGATTTCTTTATCATAATGCAGTTTATTCCAAACGTTCTCGTTATTTCACAACTTTCGTCTTGCCCGCAAACGTCTCCACATCCAAGCGAATTACATTCGTCCGATGGAGCGATTTCTCAGCATACTTCATACCGGGCACCTTGCTATCAGGTGAATATTTATCGAGAATCAGTACCAAAGCATGCATCTTTTCCTCATCCGAAAGGCCGAGCGCAATCGTCCCTTTCAACAATACACTCTCATAAGCGGTTGTAAATTTGGTGGGAACTACCCTCGTCTTTCCCACTACACAGAAAGAGACTTTGTTGTTTTTCGCCAAGCCTTCAAGTTTATCGCCTTCCGGTGCACAATGAAAATAAAGGCTGTTGTTTTCAATGACATAATTCAGAGGAATGCCATATCCGGCATTCGTATCAGAGACGATAGAAAGGATGCCATACTCCCCATTTTGGAGAATCTCCATCGCCTGCTCTTCAGTAAGAAGGCGATCTTGCCGACGAACGGCTGTGTTGTCGTAATTCATTTTGATCTACTTTAAATTTCATTCAATCGACATTTCTCCACGAATGCCAACGGATGTTGAATCAATTTCGCAGTATCCTCTACTGAATAACCTTGCGAAAGATAACGCTTGGCAATAACTGCCATCGACTCCCCTACCTCAATGATATGGAAATCAGGGTCGTAGATACGCACTACCCGTTGTTTCCAATCGTGCATTTTAGGAGGATGCACGTAATCTACCGAAGGATATTGAGCCAACTTCTCCACAAATTCATCAAAATCGTCCACCTCAAAATAGAGCTCCATATTGTTGGATTTCTCTTTGATAGAATCAGTCGGCTGATCTATCAACCAACCAAAATCTTCCTGAATGGCAAAACCTCCACTAAAGGTGACATTCTTACCAAAGTCGAGTACCACTTCCTGATCGAACAATTCTTTATAGAATCGTTTCGAGCGTTCTACGTCTTTTACAGCGATAAGTGCTAATTGGAATTTCATAAATTCGTATTCTAAAAATAAAAACAATATTTTAGGAGGCAAATATACTAAAAATTCCATTGCAACGAACAACTTTTATTCTATTTCATCTGCAAAGTAGTTTCCCGTTTTTATCTTTCATCTTTCAGGATACCTCATAAAGCCTTTATATACAATTAATTAGTCCTGAAAGATCCCTGAAAGATCTTTTATTCATCTTTCAGGACACATCTAACTAATAATCAATATATTAACGCTAAAAACTGAAAGATTGAAAGATTGAAAGATTTGAGTGCAAAGTTCTATTTTATACAGCATAAAGCAGTAAACAGAGTGCCGATAAAAAAGATAAGCATCTTAGGGAAAGAACATAAGCATCTCTTAAAGGAAACATAAGCATCTTTTTGAGAAAAGTTCAGCATCTTTTTTTTAAAGATCTCGAACAAATAAAAATTGCCGGGCAGCATTTTAGCCGTGCCTTCGCAACCACACCGCTGCATACGAGCAAGTCGCCTTTCTGGCCAGTCCAACCCCATCGGCGTATTCGTAAGCCGTAGCCACCAATTCAGCAGCAATGCCTCTGCCGCCAATTTCTTTGGGCACAATCGTGTGAAGAATATCAAGAGCTTGATTCGTGATTTCGTATTCTACATACGCCGTATAACCGTCTACAACGGTTTCAAATCGGCACTGTTCAGGATGATGAAGGATAGTAGTCATACTAATTTGTTTTATTTCTTCCGAAATACCCAATGCTCCATGAGCAACACACTAATTACCCCCATCACAAAGCCGTTTGCAAGAAGCGGACGAAGGATAGGCGGCATAGAAGCACCTACCGTGGGAGGCATAAACGAAACCACAAGAGCAATCATGATGGGGAAAGCAATCGTCATGCAACTATTAAAATCGGGTAAGGCATTATCTTGTGCCACCAATTGGAAAGCCGACGAAAGTTGCGTGGTCATCAAGTATAACAGAATAACTCCCATTACAGGCTTAGGAATAGCCGACAAGAAGAGTATAACCGTGGGAAAGAAAGCACATACGATAAGCAACATGCCGGCAGGAATCAACGTGTACCGAGAAGCACAACCGGTACTCATGATGACACCCGGACTGAGCGAAAAGTCGACCGGCCCAATCACCCCCATTGCTCCTGAAAGGATATTGATGAAGCCCGTAAAACGAAGTCCGAGACGCGTCCGTCGCTCCATATCGCCAAGGTCGATAGCAGTACCCACCGACTGCACCGAGCCTAGTTCATTAATGAAAAGGGCAATGTAACAAAAGAGGAACGAGAGGATGATACCCGGATCGAAAACTAAGTCGGAAAGTAAAAGAGAGTGAGCAGCTTGCGTAGCAGTAATCGGCTCTTCGATAGGCAATACCGGAGTACCTCCGATTAAGAGCGCATAACACAGCGAACCGATCACCAGCCCCCAGAGCACAATGCTCGACTTCCAAATGCCGCGCAACAGTTTATTGCCAAGCAACATCAAGAAGGCCAATCCAAAGGTAAAACAGAGTGAAAAGAAGGGATTCGTAGCATCTGCAAACAGAAGTTTCAAGATCGTCGGGGTAAGCGTAAAAGCAATCAACGCAAGGATGACAATCACGATGCGAACCGTAAATACACTTGCAATATACTTCATAGCTCCACTAAAAGAGATCAATGCCAGCAAAGCCCCTCCACAGATGATAGCCGTGTAAACCTCCGCAGCTTGCGAAGCTTGCGTAGAGATCACCCCGACCAACAACACCGCCGCCGGACCGATCACCAAAGGCATTCGATGCCCAAAGAGCACCTGCACAATCAATCCGATGCCTGTTAAAGCAAAAAGTTTCTGCGTATAGAAAGTGCGTTCAAACAACGTAGTAAGCTGAAAATCCCCCACTACCGCACTAATGATCAACACAATGGGCACCGTGATTAAAAACCATTGCAGCCCATACATCAGCATAGGCCATGCACCCGGTTTATCGTCGTTTTTGTATTTTAAAGGAGTAGGTTGAAAATTCATACGTTTTGATTATTAGAAAAATTACTCAGCCTCCGCTTCCCAAAGTTTTAATCGTTTATCAATTTCTTTAGATGGTAGTCGATTATTTAAGGTAGATAATTCTTGAAGTTTATTATATCCTTGCAAAGGTGTTATTATGTGATGCTCTATAAGTTGATCGAAAATATACAAAATGCCACATACTGTTATACCTGAAGCTATGGCTGATTTCCTTAACTTACTATCACCAGTAATCAATCGATAGTTGTTTTTTCGAGCATATAACCATACAGAACAATCAGTAATTGAAACATTATTATCACGTTCGGCTTGAAATTGCACTATTTCTAAGATTTCTTCTGCCGTTTGCCTTTTGACATTTAACTTATTTAAAGTTTCGAATTCCAACACTTGTTTTCTTTGCTCTTCTACCATCAACTCATCAATAACAAAATCGGTCGTGTGAATCTTGAATGGAAGCTTAAAAAATTCATTAAGTAAATCGATATTCCATAAATCAATAAAGATATTGGTATCATTTACAACTATTGTATCCATACTATACAAAGTTTAATGAAGTTTTCAATTCATGCACAGGTTTTCCTAATAATACAGAAGCCTTTGAATAAGAGATAATATCACTAGCTATAGCCTTATAAACTAGAGAGTTAAATCTGCTTGAATTTTCCTTCAAACATCTACTTTGAATTGCTTTTTCTTTTAGCTCTGAAGAACTGTTTTTCTTTATACAATACGTCCTATAACGTTGTTCACTAATTACATTCAATTCTTTTGCTTTATACATTAATGCATCTATAGATATCCCATATTGTTCTTGCAAAGGGATTAGTTCTTGAAGAGAAATATCTTTTCTAGAAGCACCAATTTGCTTAATAAATTGCACACTTGAAATCAACAATTCACTCGCAAACAGATTGCAATAGCTTTCTTTCTCTTTAGTAGTAATGGCTGAGTCAAAATTCAACAAAAGGTGTCCAAACTCATGAAGTGCAGTAAAACGTTGCCTTTCCGCAGAAAAATTCCTATTTAATACAATGATTGGATCAATCTTATTTACATATCCACTTAACCCATCAAATCCCATTGGTGCATCAAGTTCAATGACTTTAACTTGATTGTCCTCCAGTACATTTATGATATTGCCAATAGCATCCTCACCTAGTTTCCATTCCAGACGTAACCGTAAAGCTAACGATTTAACATCATCAGGACATTGTACGCTAATATTAGAAAAATCGATGTCAAAACAATCTTTAATGCCTAATATACTCTCAATCTCAAAATAGCGTTCAATAGAATCGCGTACTTTTTCTTTGATACTCTCTAAATCTGAGCTTTTTAACCTACTTTTTTTTCTAAATTCGATTGTCGGCAATTCTAATTGATAAGGACGGAATAAATAATCAACACTAACATTTAAGGCTTTTGATAAAGCGATGAGGACAGTGCTATCAGGTAACATCTTTCCATTTTCGTATTTAGATATGGATTGCTTAGATACAATATTCCCAATCTGAGAACATAATGCATCCATTGAAAGTCCTTTCATCATTCGGGCGCTCTTCAACCTCTGTGCAAATACTTGTTTCATAATCAATCGTTATTTTGTTGACAAATATATGAATTTTGCCGTTATTGTAAACCAAAAGGACTAATCTTTTAAGAAAATATAAGAATCCAATTCACCGTTAATCTTCAAATCGTATCATATCCACTAACTGCAAAAAATAATCAGTAGACCACATTTCCATATCAGACTGATTCCTTATAAAAGGACTTACATCTGCTTTCACCAAATTTATATCAGTCTTGTTTATTCTCTCTTTAAGCAATGTCTTGAATGATTCAGAAGTAAAACCCTCCCTTTCCACGGAGCCAAACTGATAACTACGCTCAGCAAGATGCTTAAAATCAAGAATCGCATTATTGCGAACATACCATTCAAAATCGTACCAATCACGACCTTTCACTCTATTCTTCCACGCTCGAAATAAAAGAGCATGCATCTTCCCGGCATACAAGTCGGACAAAGTATAGCAACGTGTCATAAAAGAAGTTGGTAATAACAACAACTTCGATTCAGTTTTAAATCCCAATGGAGGATTTATGTCGACCTCCAACTTTATCTTTATAGTATGTTCCGTGTTAAACCTCAAATCATAAATCGCTGTATTATCTTTCAAAAAAGCTGATTCAACGTTCGATTGAATATTCTTATGCTTCCGGTTGATAATAACCTCACGCCCCAATGCCTTAAATTCATTGATAATTGCATCAAAATAGCTTTCCAATGAAAAATTCTCATCCGATTGAATTAATGAAAAGTCCATATCTTCAGAGAAACGTGGCAAAGCATGAAATATTCG
>JAGPIY010000070.1 GCA_018054715.1 Bacteroidaceae bacterium | reverse complement strand
AAGACAATCTGACTACTGCACTTTCTGCAGCAAAAGAGGCTGTGGCGGGAACAGATCAGAATGCTATTTTGGAAGCTTATTCAACTTTGCCTGCTGCGGTAACTACGTTTAAGGCTGCAGAAATAAAATTTTTATTAGATTCGGCTTTAAAATATAATATTATTAGTTATGATGGACGATATGTGCTAGGGACATTCTCTTCAAGTGCATTGCAATTAGGTGCTGCTAGCGGAACTGATGAACAGGCTTTCCGCTTTGTAGAAGTAGATGGAGAACCTGGTGTATACAATATTCAACAAGTTAGTACGAGTTTCTATTTGGGAGAAAATACTTCATGGACTTGGAATTTCACACTTGCTGAAGGTACCGATATAACTCTTCCTGCAGCGAAATACACTATTGAAGATGTAGACGGTACTTATAAATATATTAAGTGCAGTAATCGTGGATATTGGGGAGCTGAAGGTTCTGGAATTTATAGAGACAAAGCTTCGGGAGTAACTACTTCTGAATGGAAGATCGTAGAAAAGCCTACCGGATTACTCTTGGATGCAATTAATTCGTCTATTTCACAGGCCGAAACAGCAATTGCCGGAGCTTCGATTGGAACTGATATTGGTCAATATCCACAGGAAGCACTCGATTTATTGAATACTGCACTTTCTACTGCTAAAACAGCTGTAACAAGTACTGATCAAGTAATTATCAATAATGCTCAAACCGCATTAGCTACTGCTCTTACTGCATTTTTAGCTTCTAAGGTTGCTTTTGCTGTAACTCCCGGTCAAACTTACAATATAATGCATTCTAGTGGTAATTTCTTGTCTGGTTCTGATAAAGTTATTATTGAGGCCGTTTCAGGTGCTGCCACACAGAATTTTAAATTTATAGAAGTGGAAGGAGAGCTTTCAGTATATAATATCCAGCAAGTATCTTCTGGAGCCTATCTTACGAAATCAGGTTCTTATAATTTTGTTTGGGGAACAGATCCTAGTTTAGCTGTAGCTAAATTTACGGTGGAATCAGCAGGCGACTATATTGTCTTTAAGTGTAAAGATAATAGTTTGTATGCTGGAACTGATGCTGCAACTAGTGGATCAGGAGTATATTCTGATAAGTCTAACACCGCTGTTAATAGCCAATGGACAATTCAGGCGTATGATCCTAGTAATATATTGAACATTTGCATTACTACTGCGAGTAATCTATTGAATAATGCTACAATTGGTGAGGAGAGTCATCAATATCCTCAAGCAGTTGTAGATGCTTTGCAATTAGCAATTGATGCAGCAAAAGCAAAATTATCGGCCACTTCCGATGAAATTGTAGCTGCGATTGCAGCTTTAAATGCTTCTATTGCAACCTTTACGGCTGGTGAGGTAACTCCTCATCCTGAAACAGATGCGGTTTATCGTATTTCAAATTATAAATATAATACAAAATATATTGGTAATACAGCTGATAGTGCTACTGCTGTTGTAAATAAAACAGCCCAAGATGCTACTCAATATTGGAGATTTGTAAAAGTTGAAGGTGAAAATAATACTTATTATATATTGAATGGTGCGGAAGGTACATTAGCTCTTGGAGCAGATTATAGTCTATCAGAATTCAATTCATCTTCTTCTCAAAAATGGACTCTCAGCTATAGTACAACTGTAAGTGGAGTAGATTATTTTGGTATATTATCATCTACTACAAGCTGTATGGCTCTTTCAGGGGGCACTACTCTGGTTAGCCAAACCTACAGCTCTACTAATACGGCTCATCTCTTTTTTATAACAAAAGTTGATCTTCCTTATGATCCGGATAAGAGTGCATTGGAAACTGCAATTACTACTTGCAAGGCTACTGCTGCATCTAAAACAATAGGGAATGAAATAGGTTGTTGGCCAACTGCTGCATACGCAACCTTTACTGCTGCAATTGCAAAAGCACAAACGGTAGTTGAAACGAGTGGATTAACTCAAGATGAAGTTACTGCAATGCTTTTAGAATTAAATGGAGCTGAATCTACTTTTATATTGGCTGGACCTATCGCAGTTAAGAAAGAGAGCTTTTTAGCTGCAATTAATACAGCAAATGAGTTTAAGGCTTCAATGCTACTAGGTGAGAAAAAAGGTGAATATATTCTTTCTGTAATTAAAGATTTTGAGAATGTAATTGATACTGCTCAAACAGCCTATGATAATGTTACCGAGCAAACCAAATCGGATGCAGATGCTGCACAATTATTGTTAGACATTGAAGCGTATAAAGCTAAGGCTAATGTAGCGGATATTGCAATTTCTGATGTGATAAATGATGCAGTAATTATCTTAACAAAAGAATATGAAGCTTCTGCTGCTAACGAAGGTATTAATAAAGGTCAGTATTCTCCTGTGGTAAGAGCTACTTTCAATGAAGCAATCCAATTTGCAGCAACTGCAACGCCTTCTGAGGAAGTTTTAGCAAATTTGATGGCTGCTGATACTATATTTGTGAACAGTAAAATGACTACGGATCGTACGGCCTTTGCTACTGCAATTACTTCTGCTGAAAAGTCAATTAAAAATGTGACTATTGGCGATTTTAATGGGCAAACTACTCAGGCTACCATTGACGTTTTCCAAACGGCCTTAGATGCCGCAAAAGTCGTTTATAATGACTATTCTACAACTCAAGATCAATTGAATCTTGCAGTTACAGTACTGAAACAGGCAGCAAGCACATTTGCTGCAGCCGTTGTAGTTATTGATTTCTCAGCTTTGAAAAATGCAATATCTGCGGCTAATGCTGCAATGACAGCTGCTGAACCAGAAAAAGGAGTGGGGGCAGGTACTTATCCGGAATCTGCATTCACTATTTTGCAAGAAGCAATTGATGTAGCTACTTCAGTAAATGGAAGTGCTACGGTGAATCAGACTACAGTTAATCAATCGGTAGAAGTTTTGACTGCTGCAACTACTACTTTCAGTTCCTCTCGTGTCCCTAATGATTATTCAGCCCTTCAAACCCTTCTTTCTGAGGCTAAAGCTCTTGAAACAAGTACTCCTGTGGGCAGTTCTAGTGGAGCAGCTCCTGAAGCTTCTCATCAAACTTTTCTTGCGGCTATTACGAAAGCAGAATTATCACTCACATCGACTGTTCAAACGGATATTACTAAGGCTGTAAGCGTTCTGAAAATGAATGTTTCCATCTTTAAAAAAGCAATTGTTGGAGGAACAGGTCTTTCTTCTATATTGTTCTCTGAGGTTTCTATTTATGCACAGAATGGTGTACTTTATGTGCAGAATTTACCTCAAAATTCGTCTGTATCGGTTTATACAAAAGCTGGAATATTAGTGAAGAATGTGAAGAATGCTACCGATTGGAATATTTCATTGAATAGTGATACTTATCTTGTTGTTCTTGAACTTTCTGGAGAAACTCAAACCGTTAAGGTTATAATTGAGTAATCGTTTGTTGTGTAAGACTCCTAGCGGGTTTTTCCCGCTAGGAGTCTTTTAAAGAAAAACTTTTTATTTTTAATAAAATATAATTACAACTATCTATTATGAAAAAGATTGCATTTATTGCATTGGCATTAGTTACTACCTCTTTTTTGTCTGCACAAGAAAGTACAAAAAATTTAGTAAGTAACGGAGATTTTGAAAATACTGATTATACATTATTTTCGTATGACAATGGTTCAGTCACTAATTGTCCGAATGTAGTTTCGGGGTGGGATTTGAATGAAGCATCGAAAACAGAACTGGTAACAGGTGATTTTAATAATGTGGGCTTATATATGTATACTGTACGCGCTGAGATTCAGAAAGAGAATTTGGCAACAGATGGAGGTAATCAATGTCTTCGTATTCAACGTTATGAATGGTATAGCCAAACAGATGCACCCGATGGTGGAATTCAGCAAACTATAAATGTTTTGCCTTCTGCCAAGTATGATTTTTCGTTTATGTATCGATTGTCGTCAAATTCGGTAAATGGAACAATCGTTCCGGCTTGGTATTCTGTCACAGAAATAGCCGCAGATGGAACAGAGAAGCAACTGAAGAAGAAAAAATTGTATAATGAGCTGAATGAGGCTTGGTATACTAATAATTATTCTTTTACAGCAAGTGCTACAGCTAAACAAGTTCGATTAAATTTAGGCGTAACCGCCGGTACTATTTATAGTTGGGGGGGGAGCCTAAATCTTTGGGCCGACTTTGATAATGTGACTTTAGTGCAGGAAGAAGGAACCTCAATAGAGCAATTAGCCTCTGATGAAACACAATTTAGTGTATCTTCTCAAGGTGCAAATGTAACATTATCGAATTTAGATGTTTCACAAGATGTGGTGGTTTATGATGTAGCCGGAAATCAAATTCTATCGAAACATCCTTCTTCTGAGTCGGAAAATATCTTCCTATATAATAAAGGCGTTTATGTTATAAGAAATGGGTCGTTGCAAAAATCGGTTAAGGTGGTTATTCAGTAAATTAAATTCAAAAAACAATAAATGAATTCGAAAATTAAGTTTCCTGTCCTATTAATGGCTTTGTTTTGTTTCTCGCTTTTTCCAGAGCTTGCGGCAAAGAATCTTGAAGTAAAGCAATCTTTAGAGGGGAATGTAGTATGTAGTGAAGCCGTTGATTTACACTTAACAAGTGCAACGATGGCAATGATGAGTGGGGCAACGATAAATTTAGCATCAGAAGAGGCTTGGCTTTTCTTTGATAACCTGAAACCTTCTTTGGTCTTAAAAAATTACAAGAGTGCTATTTTCATTAATGGAAAGGCGTTTGATCCTACTTCCAATGCTCGCATTGCGATCTATAAACAAGGAACGGTAATTATACCTCATGCAGTTGATTTCCAACCACTTGAAACTTTTACAGAGAAAAACTTTGAAGGAAGTGTGGCTAATTATTCTATTGAAAAATATTATAGTAATAGTCCGTCCGACTCTGTTCCTAGAAGTCTGTTGCTTCCATTGGAACAGGATAATAAAATTCATTCTCTTAAGTTGAAGAGGGGGTATATGGCAACTTTGGCAAATAATCCCGATGGGATGGGTTATAGCCGTGTCTTTATTGCTGATAAGGAGGATCTTGAACTTTCTGAACTTCCGGATCTATTAGATGGAAAAGTGTCTTTTATTCGTGTATTCAAATGGCAATATGTATCTAAAAAAGGATGGGTCGGTTCTGTTGATAGTGGACAGCCTGATGGCCTAAAATATGTAGAGGAACAATGTGATAAAACTAATAGCACTTGGTATTATAATTGGAGTGGTTCTGTATCATGGTCTCATAATCCGAATACAACAGCCCCCAATTATGATCAGGAGTTTTCTCCTGAAAAATGGGGAGCAGGGGGGCGTTGGTCTGAGTTCTTCAGCATTGCTAATTCGTCTCATTTATTGGGCTATAATGAGCCTGATCATAGTGAGCAATCGAATGTGACGGTAGATAAAGCAATTGAGGAATGGCCTTTGATGCTTCAAACAGGTATGCGGGTAGGCTCTCCTGCCACTACTGATTTTACTTGGTTGTATAATTTTATGAGTGCTTGTAATAAGAAGAATTATCGTGTAGATTATGTGGCAATACATGCCTATTGGGGGGGATTGAGTGCAAGCGAATGGTACACTAAATTAAAAGCGATTCATGATCAGACTGGACGTCCTATTTGGATTACCGAATGGAATAACGGAGCTAACTGGACGAATGAATCATGGCCTAGTGGAACCACAGCACAACAAGCCAAACAGCTAAGTGATATTAAAGGTATTTTGAATGTTTTGGATACCACTCAATTTGTAGAACGTTATTCTCTTTATAACTGGGTAGAAGACAAACGTAAACTCATTATGGATGGAGAACTCACTCCGGCTGGAGAATATTATGCGAATGACACCTCTAATTTTGCTTTTAATCGTATTAGTGAAGTAGTTCCAAGCTGGACTGTTCGAGAGGCACCTGTGCTTTCTTATAATAACTATTCTGACGAAAAAGGAATAACTTTATCGTGGAGCGATTATAATGGTGAGTTGATCTCTCAATATATTATAGAAAGAGGAATAAATACGAGTACATTTACTCCCATAGATACGCTTGAGGTGATTGCAAACCAATATACCGATTTGTTGAATAGTGAGGTAAGAGGTACGATCTATTATCGAGTGAAATCGATTGATTTAAGTGGAAAACTGAAAATATCGAATACCGTTAAGTATGATTGTTTGCAAAATAGCAAAGATGACTTTACAGCCGGGAAATTTCTTATCACTGAAAATTGGGCGTTGGCTACTTGGGCAAATCCTTATTCGAAAGATCCTGTATTTGTATTGGGCACTCCTACTTATCGAAATAAAATGCCATTGAGTTATCGGGTCAGGAATCTAAGTGAAGCCTCTTTCGACTTTAAGTTGGATTCTTGGGAATATGAAGAAAATCCTACTTTTGTGAATCCGGATACTATTGCTTATATAGTGTTGCCTGAAGGAATACATTCTTTAGGTGGCATTACAGCACAAGCAGCTTCTCTTTCTAACGTGAATCAAAGCTGGACTAAAATAAGCTTTGCAACTCCTTTCGACGTTATTCCTGTCATTTTTGCAACTCAGATAACTGATAATAGTGAATATGCAACTTCAGTACGGGTGAGGAATGTTACGAAAACCGATTTTGAGATAGCATTACAATATGAAGGAGAACTTGAACCTACTGTTGTGAGTGAACAAGTTTCTTATGTGGCAATGACTCCGGGTACAGGTACTTATAATGGGCAATCTATCAAAGTTGGACGAACCGGTGAAGCCGCTGTAGGCGATTATTTGTCGGGAGGGTATACAATCAATTTTGGAGATACCTATAAAGAATCTTTGTTTTATGGTTTTATGCAAACAGAGAGTGATAACATAACCTCCACTTTGCGAATAAAGCGAAGAGGCGATACTTCTGTAGATATATTTAAGGATCGTGAGAAATCCGTCTCTACTACTCAAGTGACTCCTGAAACAGTGGGATGGATGGTAATAGGTAGTTTAAATGGAACAGGGATAACAGAAGTTTCAGGTGAAAATAATGAGGTGTTTTTTAATCAAGCTGCTAGTAAAGTATCGCTTCTCAATGGAGAATCTATATGTCATGCAGATGTTTATTCTTTACTTGGACAAAAGGTGATGTGCCAAAGAAATATCCCAGAATTGGACGTTACAAATATAGAACCTGGAATGTATATTGTGGTTATCAATAAAAAACAGACTCTTAAAATCGTAAAAAGATAAACACTAGTGTATGTACTAGTAATATTAAATTATTAATTAAATCATGAAAAGAAATTATTTTATTTTTTCTTTCCTTGCTTTATCCATGTGGATGCAAGGGAATGTCTGGGGAGCCGAAAGGTTTTCCTCTGATGACGACTCCGGACCGAAGATTGAGGCTCTTATCAATCTAACGTCTGAAGGCTCAACAAGTGGTTCCGGCTCAACAATGTACATAAAAGGTACAAACTCTTTTGAGTCGCTGACTGTTAATGGCGCAAATCTTAAGCAGGATATTTCGATTACTGCCACTTCTGGTTTGCAAGTTAGTCCTACTGTAATCGCTGCTGGCAGTGGAAGTACGGAAGTGAAGGTAACTTTAACCAGTACAATGGCTGAAACGAACGGTCAGATCATTCTTCGCAGCGGTGATGTACGTACGTATGTAAAAGTAGTAGGTTACGGCACTCCATTGGAGAAGAAGGATTTGTCTCAAAATCCGGTGTATGCGGGTGGTGATGATGAGGAAATGACTTTTGACGGTTTCTCTCCTACAGAGAAGGGCTATACGTTAGAGTTTAAAGCCAAGACCGACAATGCCAATAAGAAATTTTATCCTTATGCGGTAAGCAAAGAGGCTGTCGGTTTCAAGGGTTATGTAACTTCAGAGGGTTTGGGCCTTTACAATTCTACCACTCAGAAGGCTTTATCTAATCCTTCCAATGGAGGAACTTTCTATAACACGGATGGTCTTTACCATACTTATCGTTATTCTGTTACTTCCGATAAGCGTATTTTCGTGTATCGTGATGGTCTTGCCATTGATACGTTACGTTTGTCAGAACTTGCTTTGCAACCGGAATTTGCAATCGAGAATGACGATTATGTTGAAAATCTGTTGAAGAACGCTGATTTTGAGGGTGAATATAATATTCGTCCTTCTGATCAATTGACTTACCGCATTGACGGTTGGGATGTTTCTCCTTTGGATCAATACAATTCAACTCAAGAGATTGTGACTTCTGAAGTTGATAATACGAAAGACCTAAATAATCATGCTTTAGCTGTACATCGTTATATGTGGGCTGACGGTTGGGGTGCTGCTGAGATTTCTCAGATTGTGGATGTGGCTCCTAACGAGACTTACTCTTTTTCTGCTTTAGCCAAAGGCGGTATAAAGAGTGACGGCACAGTTTATGGGAGTCTTCGCGTTTATGATCTTCAGGATAGTAACAACACAACGATTGTTCCAGTGACTAGTGATTCTTATCAGACTTATGCAGCTGACTTTACCACTTCTGCTCAATGCAAACAGATCCGTGTGGTTTGTTACTTGGAGCGTGGTGCCGGTTGGGGAGCAAGTGTTTCGGCTTTAACTGTTGACGATGTGAAACTGATGGGTATGAAACGCAGTTATGATCAAAAGATCGGCTTTACGAATGAATTCTCAGACGTAGCTTATTTCAACTTTGATGCAACAGGTGCGTATGCTCCTTTGAATTCTGCGATTACGTCTTCTTCAGATAGCTTGAAAGTAGATGGTACGGGTAATTCGGGAACGTTTACAATAAAAGCTGAGAATTTGATAAATGATATAACTTTGACTGCCACTTCCGGCTTATCAGTTTCTCCTGCTACTATTGCAGCGGGTACTACGGATGCGGAAGTGAAGGTAACCTTAACTAGTACAATGGCTGAAACGAATGGTCAGATCATTCTTCGCAGTGGTGACGTGCGCACCTATGTAAAAGTGGTAGGTTACGGCACTCCATTGGAGAAGAAGGATTTGTCTCAAAATCCGGTGTATGCGGGTGGTGATGATGAGGAAATGACTTTTGACGGTTTCTCTCCTACAGAGAAGGGCTATACGTTAGAGTTTA
>JAGPIY010000231.1 GCA_018054715.1 Bacteroidaceae bacterium | reverse complement strand
AAATACAACTCTTACCTGCTTTGTTAGCCGGATCGTTTACCTTGGTAGGGATATGGATTCTGCTGACTTTACTTTTTGGAAGAATCTATTGTTCTACAATTTGTCCGATAGGAACTATGCAGGATGTGATAAGCAGGATTTCGGTACGATTTAATAAGGATAAAAAAGGTCGCAAAAAACACTTCTCTTATTCGCAACCTAAAAATGCATTACGCTACGTTCTGTTAGCCTTTATTGCCGGTGCTTCACTTTTCGGATTCCAGCTCTTTCTGTTGTTGCTTGATCCTTATAGTGCATTCGGACGTATTATGGTGAATATATTCAAACCGATTTATATGTTTGGAAATAACGTATTGGCCGGAATGTTGAATGGTATAGGCAATTATACGTTGTATCAAGTAGATATTGTGTTGCAAAGTTTATTGGCTTTGTGTATTGCCGTGGTTACTTTAGGAGTGATCGCTTTTATGTCTTGGAAAAATGGGCGTACGTGGTGCAATACAATTTGTCCGGTAGGTGCGTTCTTGAGTTTGTTGAGCCGCTTTTCTTTGCTGCGTATTCGTGTGGATAGAGATAAATGTAATCGTTGTGGATCGTGTGCACACAGCTGCAAGGCTTCGTGCATTAGTTCGGTGGCTAAAAAGATTGATGTTTCACGCTGTGTAGACTGTTTTAACTGTTTGGAGAAATGCCCTCAAGGCGCTTTATACTATGGTTTCCATTTAAAAAAGAAGAAGGGTCATTCACTTGGTTCTTTAAAAAGAATCCCCCAAAACGCAAAAAAAGTAGTCGCTCAAGTTGAACCTGCCGATCAAGGCAAACGCCAATTTTTGGTTACCGCTCTTACTACGGCCGTTGCAATTCCTACTCTTCTGGCACAGGATAAGAAGAAGGCATGGGATGCCCTCTCCCAACCTATTGGAAATAAAAAAGACGATCATCGAAAAGTACCTCTCACTCCACCCGGATCGGAAAGCCAAGCCAACCTTTTGGCGCATTGTACGGCTTGCCATTTGTGCATTAGCAAATGCCCTTCGCATGTGTTGAAGCCTGCGTTAATGGAATATGGTCTTGCCGGAATAATGCAGCCTACAGTATCGTTCGAAAAAGGATTCTGTAATTTCGACTGTACGCTTTGTGGAGAACTCTGTCCCACAGGAGCTATTCGTCCTCTTACGGTGGAGCGAAAGCATCTTACACAAATCGGCAAAGTTGTTTTTGTAGAAGAAAATTGCATCGTTTATAAAAAAGGAACTAATTGTGGAGCATGCTCCGAGCATTGTCCTACGCAGGCAATAGCAATGGTGCCTTATAAAGATGGATTGACTATCCCTAAAGTGGATACCAGCATTTGCGTAGGTTGTGGAGGTTGCGAATATGTATGTCCTTCTAAACCTTTCCGAGCTGTTCATATAGAAGGTAATGTGATACATCGTGCAGCTAAACATTTTGTTGAAGGACACGAGAAGTCGGTGAAGGTGGATGAATTTGGCTTTTAGGTTATGTTGCTAAGAGTTTAATTTAAAAGATCTCTTTAAAGAATATTTCTTATAAAAAGACGTTAAGGTAAAAGCAAAATAAAATATTAATAAATATCATAGATTATGACTGAATTACTGTTTCTTGGCTCAATAGGAATGCCTGAATTAATTTTAATAGCATTGGTTGTGCTGCTTTTCTTTGGTGGAAAGCGTATTCCGGAATTAATGAAGGGTCTTGGAAAAGGTGTTAAGGGTTTCAAAGAAGGAATGAATGGAATAGAAGAAGAACTGAATAAACCTCTGGAAAAAGAAAAAACGGAAAAAGAAAGTGCTGAGAAAGACGAGAAATCGGGAAAAGAGGATTCTACTACTCCACAAACACCGAACTCCATAAAGTAGATGGAAGAAAAAGGAACGCTTACCTTTTGGGGACATCTTGATGAACTACGCGGTGTGTTGTTTCGCATTGCGGGTTTGGTTTTTGCAACAATGTTAACGGCCTTTTTGGCAAAGGAAACTTTGTTTCAAATTATATTGGCTCCCGGGCAAGACGATTTCGTGCTATACCGAGTATTGCGTCGAGCAGCTCAGGCACTTCACATGCCTAGTTTAGCGCCCGACCATTTTTCGACTCATCTAATTAGTACGGAATTGTCGCAGCAGTTCCTTATACATTGTTCCACTGCGCTTTATGCGGGCATGCTTGTTAGCTCACCTTATATTATTTATGCTCTTTTCTCGTACATTTCTCCCGCTCTATATCCCAATGAGAAGCGATCTTCCTTGCAAGCGATTTTTGCTTCATTTTTTCTTTTTGCCAGCGGAGTGGCACTTAGCTATTTCTTAATATTTCCATTGTCTTTCCGTTTTTTAGCTACTTATCAGGTAACTAGTGCCGTAATCAATACCATTACATTGGAGAGCTATATGAACACTTTTTGGTTACTTTGTTTGATGATGGGAATACTCTTCCAAGTACCGATACTTTGTTGGTTACTAGGCTATTTAGGTGTGCTTACGTCTTCTTTTATGCGTCAATATCGGAGGTATGCCATTGTCATTATCTTGATTGCTGCTGCTATTATTACTCCAACTAGCGATATCTTTACGTTGCTAATAGTTGCCTTACCGATCTATTTTCTTTATGAGGGCAGTATTTATATTGTGTCGCACGTTGAACGTAAGCGAAAAGCTAAGCAAGAAGCTTCCGATGAGGCTTGTCGGTTAGCTGAAAAAGAATGGGAAGACCCATATCGTTATTAATTTATTGAAATGAAATTATTATGCATGGGCGACAGTGTAACCCAAGGAACTATTGGAGAAAGCTTTGTAGAGCTTTTA
>JAGPIY010000069.1 GCA_018054715.1 Bacteroidaceae bacterium | reverse complement strand
TATCCGCGTTATGCAATTAGGCGATTCTTCCATCACGCTACGTGCATGGGCATGGGCAGCTACGGCAGGCGATGCTTTTGCCATGAAATGTGATTTGCTATTATGCATCAAAGAACGCTTCGATGACGAAGGCATTGAAATTCCATACCCTTATTTTAATCAAATAGTAAAGCAATCCTAAGTCTATAACGCGTTTTTGAAGGGCTTTTTTCTTAAAAAAAGCAGAAAAGAGATGCGATATTCGTGCAGAATATGTACCTTTGCGCCTGAAAAAGCGAAATGCGGTTTGGATGAACGTATTTAAATACTATATATTACTGACTCTTATAGTCACTCTCCTCGCTCTTGGCGGGCGATTTGCTGTGCCTGCTTTTGCAGTGCCTTCAGCTTCTACTCTTTTTGGCTACTCTGATAGTTTAAAGCAAGAATTAACCGATTCTACTCTTCTGAAACAGGCTCCTGTTGACAAGGCTGTTTCTGACACACTTGCTCGCGATAGCGTTGCTTCCGATTCGGTAAAGGCTTCTAAGAAGGCAATGTTGAGTGCAGTAGTGCAATATGAAGCGACCGATTCTACGGTATTTGAACTTGATTCCATGTCGTTGGCACATCTTTTTGGACAAGCTAAAATAACTTACCTAACCAGTGAACTTACTGCTGATAAAATTTCCATGAATATTGACAGTAGTACAGTGTATGCCGTAGGCAGCCCCGATAGTACGGGGAAAGGTACAATTGGTGATCCGGTTTTTAAAGATGGTCTTACACCTTATGATTCGAAGTCTATGCGCTATAACTTCAAGTCGAAACGAGGTTTCATTCATAATGTGGTTTCTCAACAGGGCGAAGGTTATGTAACGAGTTTTAATTCGAAGAAGGATTCGCTCGACAATCTTTATATGAAAGATGGTCGTTATACTACCTGCGATGATCATGAACATCCTCACTTCTACTTAGCATTGACTCGTGCAAAGGTCCGCCCTAAGAAAAACGTGGTGTTTGGTCCTGCTTATTTAGTGGTATCTGATGTACCTATTCCTTTAGGTGTTCCTTTTGGGTTTTTTCCTTTTACAAGTAGCTATTCTTCCGGCTTTATTATGCCCTCTTATGGTGATGATACGGAGCGTGGATTCTATTTGCAAGATGGTGGATATTACTTTGCCATAAGCGATTATATGGATCTTAAACTGACGGGCGAAATTTACACAAAAGGGTCTTGGGGGCTTGATGTGGGTAGTTCTTATCGAAAGCGCTATAAATATTCGGGTAACTATCTTTTCGACTACTTGTATACGGTGACTGGTGAAAAGAATATGCCCGATTATGCCGTTTCGCGCGATATGAAGCTCCAATGGTCACATCGCCAAGACTCGAAAGCATGGCCGAATCGCTCGTTTTCGGCTAGTGTAAACTTTTCGACCAGTAGCTATGAGCATTCCAATCTTACAAGCTATTATAATCCGACGCTTTATTCGCAGAATACAAAAACGTCTTCAGTTAGCTATTCACAAAACTTCCCGGATAAGAAACTAACTCTTTCGGCAGGGCTTAATTTGTCGCAAACAACTCGTGATTCTACTATCTCACTTTCGTTTCCGAACCTTACTGTTTCTGTGAGTTCTTTCTATCCTTTTAAGCGTGAAAAATCAGCAGGGTCGGAACGCTGGTATGAGAAAATTCGTATGAGTTACTCCGGACAGTTAGCTAATAGCATTACTACGAAGGAGGATAAATTGCTGAAAAGTAATTTAATTAAAGATTGGAGAAATGGTATAAAACACGAAGTTCCAATTTCAGCGACTTTTACATTGTTCAACTATCTTAATATTTCTCCTTCAATTAATTATACGGAACGTTGGTATACTAATAAAGTTCTGCAGAGCTATGACCAAGAACATTCGACTGTGGTACGTGACACTGTATATGGTTTTAATCGCGTGTATAACTATAGTGCTTCGTTAGGATTCTCTACCAAACTATATGGTATGTATACTCCGATTCGTAAATTGATGGGTGAGAAGGTTCGCCAGATTCGTCATGTGTTTACTCCAACTTTAACGTTTTCCGCTGCTCCCGACTTTGGCTCTCGTTCTTATGGCTATTACAAAACTTACGATTATATTGATGCATACGGTGTGCAGAAAACTGTAGAGTATTCTCCTTATTCAGGGCAACTTTACGGTGTGCCCGGAACTGGAAAAACGGGTAGTGTAAGTATTTCTCTTTCTAATAACTTAGAAATGAAAATGGCTTCAAAAAGAGACTCTACGGGTATTAGAAAGGTTAGTTTGATTGATGAACTTGGGCTGGGCATGAGTTACAATATGGCTGCTGAAACAAAACCTTGGAGCGACTTAAGTATGCGCCTGCGCCTTAAATTCACGAAGAATTATACTTTTAATATGAGTACTACTTTTGCTACCTATGCATACGAGTTCGATGAGAATGGTAAGGTTTATGTTGGTAATCGTACGGAGTATTCTCATGGTCGTTTTGGCCGTTTTCAAGGAACTAGCTTCTCACATAGTTATACGTTTAACAATGCTACCTTGAAAAAATGGTTTTCTCGTGGGGAAGAACAAAAAACAAACTCAAGCCAGCCTACAGCTCCTTCGGGTGAGAGTGCAACGGAAGGAGATGCCTCACCTACTTTGGAATCTGTTACCACTTCTGAGGGAACAACTCCCGGAGCGAAGAAGAAGGAGAAGAAAGCTGAAGTGGATGAAGACGGTTATGAAAAGTTTGCCATACCTTGGTCGTTCAGTTTAAGTTATTCTTGTCGTATTAGCGAAAATACTTCTGCAAAAATTAATCCGAGTAACATGCGGTATCCTTACAAGTTAACTCATTCGTTGAGTGGGTCCGGTAATATTAAGATTTCGAACAAATGGGCATTTACTTTCTCTACTTCGTACGACTTTGATGCTGGTGAGATTGCAACTACTTCTTGTAATGTTTCCCGCGACTTGCATTGTTTTACAATGACTTGCGGATTCACTCCTTTTGGTAAATGGAAAAGTTATAATTTTAGCATTCGTGCTAAATCGTCTCTTTTACAGGATTTGAAGTGGGATCAACGCAGTTCGTATTCAAACAATGTAGCGTGGTATTAATGAAGCTGATTTTCAAATGAGCTTTAGTAATATTACTGTAGAGAGGCTTTTAGTAGTATCTTGTAATAAATAAAAAAGGCATATATCTTTTGATATATGCCTTTTTTATTTATTCTTATTTCAGTTATCAGTTAATCGTGCTCGTATTTGAAACGATTTACCATGATATAGGAGTTTTACCTAATCGCATTAGATATTCATTCGTTTTGCTGAACGGCTTACTTCCCAAAAAGCCACGATAGGCACTCAGAGGGGAGGGATGTGCACTTCGAAGAACAAGATGGCGTGCGGGGTCTATCATTGCACCTTTCTTTTGAGCATACGAGCCCCATAAGATAAATACGAGCCCTTCACGCTCTTCTGCCAGTTTCTGAATCGCTGCGTCGGTAAATGTTTCCCAACCTTTTCCCTGGTGCGAGCCGGCTTGATGTGCGCAAACGGTAAGCGTTGCGTTTAGTAAAAGTACTCCTTGTTCTGCCCAACGTTGTAGGCATCCCGATGGGGAAGGGGCAATTCCTAGATCCGATTCCAACTCTTTGTAAATATTTTGCAGGGAAGGAGGAATGTCTACATTGTCTCGAACCGAAAAACAGAGACCATGAGCTTGTTGAGGTTCATGATAAGGATCTTGTCCGATGATTACCACCTTTGCTTGATCGAAAGGGCAACTGTCGAAAGCATTAAATATTTCCTTTGCGGGAGGATAAATAGTTTTGGTGGTGTATTCTTGTCGTACAAAAGCAACGAGTTGTGCAAAGTAGCTTTTTTTAAACTCCTCGCACAGTACTTGATGCCATGTCTTTTCAATACGAACGTCCATTTTTAGTTGTTTGAAAGTCGCTTTATTAAATTAATTTGATACCTAGAGCATCACATTCTTGACGCATATCTTCAGGCCAAATAGAGGCTTGTATTTCGCCAATATGAGCTTTCTTTAAATAGAGTAAACAAAGTCGAGATTGTCCGATGCCACCGCCGATGCTTAAAGGAAGTGTGCCGTCCATAAGGCGTTTGTGGAAATACAGCTCAAGTCGTTCTTCTTTTCCGCTTGTTTTGAGTTGGTGAAGAAGTGCCTCTTTATCTACGCGAATTCCCATTGATGAAATCTCAAGGGCACATCCTAACACTTTGTCCCAAATAAGAAGATCTCCGTTTAATCCGGGCAATCCATTTTCCGCAATTGTAGTATAATCATCATAGTCAGGAGCTCGCAGATCATGTTCTTTTCCATCACTTAACTTACCACCAATACCCATTATAAATACGCTGCCATGTTCTTTAACAATCAAATGCTCACGCTCTTTTGGAGTTTTGTCAGGATACATCTGCAGTAGTTCCTCACTATGAATAAAGAAAATATCATTGGCTAAGAAGGGCTCAATTTGAGGAAATTTCTCGCACACTGCATATTCAGTGCGAAGCATTGCGCTATAGATACGACGTACGATACTCTTAAGAAAGTCAATGCTGCGCTCTTCTGCCGAAATGACACGCTCCCAATCCCATTGGTCGACATATAGAGAGTGTAAATTGCCTAATTCCTCATCGCTGCGGATTGCATTCATGTCAGTATAAATGCCATATCCGTTTTCTATGTGGTACTCAGCTAATGTAAGGCGTTTCCATTTTGCTAATGAATGTACTACTTCTGCTTGTGCATCACCTAATTCCTTAATAGGGAAAGTTACTGCCCGTTCTATGCCGTTTAAATCATCGTTTATTCCTTTTCCTTTTAATACAAATAAAGGTGCTGTCACGCGCCGAAGGCGTAAGTCGGAAGCTAAACTCGTTTGGAAGAATTTTTTTACGAAGCGGATGCCTTCTTCCGTTTGTCTCTGATCTAATAAGCAATTGTAGCTTTGGGGTTTAATTAAATAACTCATTGTTTTAATGTTTTTAGTTGGTCGGTTAAAGGTTGTATACCCGCTTTTTATTCTTTCTTTCCAAAAATTGAAAAGTGTACATAACGTTTAGGATGAGCTTGCAAATTGTCTAGCAATGAAGCTGCATTTGTGGCTGTTTTATTCAGGTTTATGTACAATGAATCATCATTCAATAAGAGTCCAACGGTATTATCCTTTTGCCCTAATTTTGCTGTCATTTGCTGTACGTTGTCCATTGTGACGTTTACTTTCTGAAGAGTCTCATTCAACTCTAATTGATTTAGACTATTCGTAAACTCTCCTAGATTAGTCCCTACGCCATTCATCGTTTTAGATAGTTGAGGCAAATCTTTACCCGTAAATCGATTCAAGTTCGCAGCTGTAGTAGCCAATTGAGCAGACATTATTTCTACGTTAGAAAGTGTGCCTTTCAGTGCCGGATTTGCTAAAAGTTGATTTAGAGAGGTTAAAATGGAGTCTATTTTAGGCAATAAATCTTCTACCTTAGGTAGAACTGTTTTTGCAACATTATCCATTAAACCTGTTTTAGCTCCTCCTATTAAAGTATCTCCCGGTGCAAAATAGTTTGTAGCGTTATGAGGCAATATAAGATTCATTTTTACTCCACCCA
Source organism: Bacteroidaceae bacterium (assembly GCA_018054715.1). Lineage (GTDB taxonomy): Bacteria > Bacteroidota > Bacteroidia > Bacteroidales > Bacteroidaceae > UBA1794. The sequence continues at coordinate 3,525 of JAGPIY010000069.1, read as the reverse complement.
ACATTTCTTCTGATAATTCTGCATAAGTTCCTTTTGGAATACGCATTTCTGAATCAACTTGAATTTCAACGAGTACATTTCCGGGGTGCTCGTAATCGTAATAAATGTCGCGTACCAAACCTACATGAAAACCATCTGCATATACTGAGTTCGATTTAGCTAAACCTAAGATATTTGTATATCTTACATAGTAATAATTGGTAGGCTTAAAGAGGTTGATGCCTTTTAAATAATTGATTCCGTAAATAATAAGGAATAGGGCAATAACTCCTGTAATTCCTATTTTTACTTCTTTGGTGAATAAATTCATTCCGTTGCTAATTTGTGTTATTATTACTTCTTTTTTTGTCTAAATTCATGTATTGCTTCATTAATATCTACTTTTTCGTTGTTACGAAATGCAACAATGAAAGCTGAACTGAATTTTGCATTTATTTCTTTACGTGTATGTAATATTGTATTATAATTGGTAGAAGAGCTATAAGTGTATTTGTAGTAGCTTCCTTCACGATAGCAGTCTATTGGAGCTAAACCTTTAAATTGAGAAGATCCTTTCGGTATTTCTGTTTTTGAGGCGATGATTTGTATCTTGAAGAGAATCTCATCTGAACTCTTTGCCGTTCTATCGATTGCTTTTTTTGTTTCAGTAGTTTTTTCTTCCTTTTTTATTTCCGCAACCGAAGCGCTTTCTATGTTTAGATCTTTTTTCTTGTTTGAGGTCTTCTCTATTCTTTTGCGAATCGTCTGTTCTACTCTTATAGAGTCTCGTCTCGTTTTTGCAGAATCTTCTTTTAAAGAAATTGGTGATACTGTTTTTGCAATACGCGCATCGTATTCTGCTTTATATTGTTTGAATGCCCGAAAAATACCTTCTGCAATAGTTTTGCATCCCAACTCTGAATTGAGGTATCTTTCTTCTTCTATATGAGAAATAAACCCGACTTCTATCAATACGCTAGGCATTGAAACTTCTCTAAGAACAAGAAAACCGGCTTGTTTGACACCCTTATTAGCGCGACCGCAATATGAACTCATCTGTTTTTGAACCAATTCTGCATAATGTACACTTTGTTCCATGTATTTGTCTTGCATGAATTCGAAAATGATATACGATTCTGCTGAATTTGGATTAAACCCGGCATAACGCGCTTTATAATCGTCTTCCATTAGGATGACTGCATTCTCGCGTTTGGCTACCGCTAAATTAGCTTCCGACCTAGCCAATCCGAGAGAGTATGTTTCCACTCCTTGAGGCGAATTCGATTTATTCTCTACGGCATTTGTGTGAATAGAAATAAATAGGTCTGCATTTTGTTTATTAGCAATTTGTGCACGTTGCTCTAGCGGAATAAAGACATCCGAATTTCGGGTATAAATAATTCTCACTCCTTCTATATTATTGGAGATTAAACGTCCCACTTCTAAAGCGATATTTAGATTGATGTTTTTTTCTTTCGCAAACGAGCCTATAGCACCGGGATCGTGTCCGCCATGACCTGCATCAATAACCACTACAAAATCTTTTGCTTGTAGAGTCATCGCCAATGCGAAAAAGAAGCAACAAAGAAAATTTCTACACATTATATATTGAAAATTGCAAATAAGAACTCTATAAATTCACGCAAAAATACCACTAATTTATGAATTACGCCACTTTTTGAACGTTTTTTTTATGTGACGAACTGAAAAAAGAGAGGCGACTACAAAATGTGCTGCAAAATCACTTTAGAATGCAATAATTAGAATCCTTTTACGTTATTCAATATATTTTGGTGTACCTTTTAAGAATTATAAAAAAGATGAAGAGACTAGTTTTGTGGGCTTTCTTGATTTGTGTTTCTACACTATCCTTTGCTCAATCAGCGGATTTACTCAGTGGCCTTGCTGGAATGAGTTTGAATAGCATTGATAAAATATCAGACACCCAGATGGAACAAATTATGGGACAAATGGATGCAAATGGAGTAACAACGGACAATTTAGACTTGCAGGGAACTAAACTTGGACTTTCGAAAGATCAAGTATCTCGTTTAAAAAAACGTATTGTTCGTTATAATGGAGTTACGGAAGAAGACTATAAAACTCAAAAATCAAAAAAGAAATCTGCGGAGCTTTATGAAGATGAAAATTCGATAAACTCGAAAGATGAAAATGAAAAAACGAAGGATAGAAAAAGGAAACTTGAAGTGTTTGGACTTTCTACTTTTCGGGACGCCAATCTAACTTTTGAACCTAATTTGCGTATTGCTACTCCTAGTAATTACATGTTGGGTCCTGACGATGAATTGCTTATTGATATTTACGGTACTTCGCAAGCAAGCTATAATTTGTTTGTTTCACCTGAGGGCAAAATAAATATTCCTTATGTGGGAGTCGTAACAGTGGGTGGCCTTACTATTGAGGAAGCCAAATCTGTTCTTCGAAAGCGTCTTTCTAAGGTGTATGCCGGTCTTTCTTCAGGAGCTGTAAAAGTAAGTATTGCAGTAGGAGATATACGTTCCATTACAGTGAGCGTCATTGGTGAAGTGACAAGTCCAGGATCTTATACCTTACCTTCCCTTTCATCTGTATATAATGCGTTATATCTTAGCGGAGGCCCTACCGAGAATGCTTCATTTCGAAAAGTGCAAGTATCGCGTGGTAATAAAATAATTTCGGTAATCGACTTGTATGATTTCTTAGTATATGGTAAAAGTTCTACGTTGCGCTTACGAGATAATGATGTAATTAAGGTAATGCCTTATCAAAATCGTGTTTCGATAACCGGTGAAGTAAAAACCCCCGCTATTTATGAAATGAACGAATTTGAGAGTGTTGCAAATTTAATAGAGTTTGCTGGCGGATTTTCGGAAAAAGCTTATCGTGATCGAATTACAGCTTATCGAAATACTAATAAAGAACGATCTGTAATTGATGTACCTAGTACTAATTATAAAAGTTTTATGACTGAAGCTGGTGATGAATACCAAGTTGGAATACTATTAGATCGTTTCGCTAATCGAGTTCAAATTCAAGGTTCTGTATATCGTCCAGGTGAGTATGCCCTTGATGAAGGCATGAGGGTTAGTGATTTGCTAAAAAAGGCAGATGGACTTCTTAATGATGCTTTTTTAACTCGTGCCATTGTGTATCGAAAAAACAAACTTAATTTGCCTGAAGTTACTTCTTTTTCACCTCGTGATGTACTAGCTGGGCAAAATGATGTGGTACTTCAGCGCGAAGATAGTATACATATCTTCTCTGTTCTAGATATGAAAGAGAATGAATTTATATATGTCACAGGTGCGGTAGTAAAGCCGGGTGGTTATACTTTTGGTAAAGGCATGACAGTAAAGGATGCTGTTTTAATGGCAAAAGGATTCGATTCCAGTGCCGATGTAAATGAAATTGAAGTCTACTGACAACTTATTGATGAGAATAATTTAAAGGATGGCAAACAGAAAGCGGAGAAATTTAAGTTTAAAATAGATCACGACTTAAATTTCAATGATGAGGCTTCTAATTTTGCGCTCCAAAGGAATGATC
>JAGPIY010000230.1 GCA_018054715.1 Bacteroidaceae bacterium | reverse complement strand
ATACATTTGATCGATGTTTGAAACTACAGTTAATGGCTCTGCAGTAGAGGCACTCACTAAGCTACCTACACGATAAGGAATGCTGCCTACCACACCATTACTTGGACTAGTAACTGTGCAGAAAGATAAATTTTTCTTTGCAGAAATCAGGGCTGCTTTAGCTTGTGCTAATTGAGCTTTAGCTGATAGCAAAGTGTTTTCTGCAGTTTGAAGATCAAACTTACCAATTACATTTTGAGCAAATAGCTCTTTTTTGTTCTTATAGGTAAGGTCTGCTGTAGCCACTGATGAGTTTGCTACATTTACAGAGGCTTTCGCTTGATTAACAGCTTCTTGATATTGTACAGGATCAATTACAAATAAAGGTTGCCCTTTACGAACTACTGAGCCTTCTTCTATACAAAGCTTGGTGATGAAACCTGAAACTTGTGGACGAATTTCAATATCCTGTTTGCCTCGAATAGAAGCGGGGTAGGTATGTGTGAGTTCACTATTAGTAGCAGTTAGGGTAGCTACTGCATACTCTTGAATACCACCTTGCTGTTGAGCTTGCTGGTCGCCTCCACATGAAGCGAGCATTGTTGCAAGAACCGATAGCATTGCTAAATTCTTAATTTTCATACGTTTTCTAATTAATTCCTGAAGTTATTATTTATGTTAGTCTTCGCTTTTTCCTGAAAACTCTGTCATCTGTTTAAGTTTTCAATGCTGCAAATATAGACATTTGTTCGTTATATAAGTAATTGGAACGTTAATATTTAACTAAATATAACCAAGAAATGAATGAAAGTATGTTCTGCTTTTATGATAAATACCAAGAATTCTTTAAGAGAGTTTGCGAATTCTTTGAAAATACACTATCTTTGTCTCCAAAATATATTCTTTTCTGCAAATATTATCCTATGACAAAGCAAAGTTGTAAAAGTTATAGCCGAGTTTTTTTTAGGGATCAAATTTAAAATAAAAAAATCAATAAAATAAAACAATTATGAAAAAGAAGCAATGGCTTTGGCTGGCTTTATTAACTCCATGGACAGGATTACTTGCACAATCTTTAAGTGTGAAAGCTGATCTTGGTAGTAATCTATTAACCGCGCCTATTAATTTGACTAGTACAAATGAGGTCACTTCAACTTCTATTGTAAAGGGTGGGCAGTTTCTTCCTTCTGCTTCGGTTGGATACACTGTAGAGTGGGAAGGAAAAAGTGCAACAGATTCGCATGCTTCTCTGGAACTTCGAGTGAACTCGGCCGATGCAAAAGGTGGATTCTATAGCATTTTTCCACAGCAAATAGAGGATTATAATAAAAATCAGTTAGCTGCTTTTTTAGATAACCAATTGTCTTTTCATACCTATCGTATTGCGGTGCAAGGATTAAGTGTGTATTATTATCGCGATGGAGTGCTACTCTCAAAAGGGACATTGGGCCAGGTATTAGCTGCTAGTGTACAAGAAACTCTTGGGGCTGATGTGCTGGGTTATGGTACTTTTGAAAATTGTACAACAGGAGCAGCACCTTCTACAGACTGGGGAACAATTCCGGCGGGATGTATAGGCTCAGGATCTTATAGTCGCGTAGCTGCAGATGGATGGGCTGTAAATGGCTCAAAATTTATGTTCCTCCGTATGCGCGATAATGATGCTTTGTCTTCTGAAGTAATTTATACAAAATTGTCTGGACTGATAGGCGGGCAAACTTATCGGGTGGCCTTAAACTATAAAGGACACAGCTCTTTCTCCGGTACGATCAATGTAAAAACGATGCTTGATTATACTAATTATAGCAATGATAGTTATCTTTTGGGAAAGACGGCCACTATGGAAGCTGAAACAACCGGAACTTCGGGTACAACTTCTGCAGCCAAAGCATTGGTTAGCACCTTCTCTTTGCCAATTGGAAAAACGGAGTGCTACCTTATATTTGTTAAGAATGGTAATTCTAATATGTATATTGACGATCTTACCATAAAACCGATTTCTACCTCAAGCAATATTGAGCCGGAAATAGCGGTTGCTATAGATCCTCTTAATAATGGAACGTCTGCAACGGCTCAAACAGCCTTTGTAAACAGTCTAAAATACGATTTAACAGGTGCTTATGCACCAGCATCTCCTAATGCAGAGTGTTTGTCGGATGCAAATAATCTGTTGAGCGATCCAGGATTCGATTTAGGAATGAATGGAGTTGATGGTGGTTTTGTTTCCCAAAACACCCTTTATACAGCCAGTGGGGATGCCGGAATTACTTCTGCAGCACCTTATTGTGGTCAGAATATGGGATTTGTGAAAAAGGGAGGTGCGATTACCGCTACGCTTACCAATCTTAAAACTTTTAATAAGTACACTTTGCGTGCTGCTGTTAAAGGTGACAAGGCAGAGCTCACGGCACGTAGCGGCTCTTTAAGCGAAAGTGCTTATGCCACAGACGCATGGAAGGAAATAACGCTCAATTTTACAACTGGCGGTAATAGTACCGTAACATTGAGTTTTAGTGCAGCTGATGCAGATGCCTATACTGACAACTGGGTGCTAACCGACGAAGGTGCTGCTGAGAGTGTTACTGAAGGTACGATTAAAACTTCGTTTATTAATGAAAATGAAATGATGAGTTCTCTTCTTCAGATGATAGCTGATCATATGACTTATGCTAAGAGTATTTATACTACTGCCGGAACGAACAGCGCAGGAGAGGCGCTAGGCTATTTTAAAGCTAGTAGTGCCGGACAGAACAATGAAGATGGAGTACGTACTAATGCAGATTATGCATTTATCTGTGCTTTCTTGTATACACATGGACAAAATGTAAGTCTACCTTCAGGCATCACTATGGCTGATGTAAA
>JAGPIY010000068.1 GCA_018054715.1 Bacteroidaceae bacterium | reverse complement strand
TCCAGTTGAGGTAGATACCCGAAAAGAGTTTCTCGAACAGCAATCGACCTTCGACTTTGACTTTGCAGAGGTGCGTGGACAAGAATATGTGAAACGTGCCATTGAAGTGGCTGCTGCTGGTGCTCATAATTTAATTATGGTTGGACCTCCCGGCTCTGGAAAATCGATGATGGCAAAACGTATTCCCAGCATTCTTCCTCCTTTTTCTTTGGGAGAGAGTCTAGAAACGACGAAGATTCATAGTATAGCTGGAAATCTTTCTCGCGATAGTTCATTAATTACAGTTCGTCCTTTCCGCAGTCCCCATCATAGCATTTCTCAGGTAGCCATGTGCGGAGGTGGAGTCAATCCACAACCCGGTGAGATTAGCTTAGCACACAATGGTGTGCTTTTTCTTGATGAGCTTCCAGAATTCAACCGGGCAGTATTAGAAGTACTACGTCAACCTCTTGAAGATCGTAAAATAACGGTTGCTCGTGCGAAGTATAGCATTGAATATCCTGCCAGCTTTATGCTTGTAGCTTCTATGAATCCCTGCCCTTGTGGCTATTATAATCATCCAACTCGTCCTTGCGTATGTGCACCGGGTCAAGTTCATCGATATCTTAATCGTATTTCTGGTCCGTTATTAGACCGTATTGACATACAAGTAGAGATTGTTCCGGTTCCATTTGAGCAACTTTCTAAATCTACGAATGCAGAATCAAGTAAAGCTATTCGTGAGCGAGTTATCCGTGCTCGTGAAATTCAACAAAAGCGTTATGCCAATTACTCTGGAATTTTCAGCAATGCGCAGATGACTCCTGCCTTACAGCAGCAATTTGCATTGCCTGATGCGAAAGGTTTATCGTTGTTAAAAGAAGTGATGCAACGCCTTGATTTGTCGGCCCGTGCGTACGATCGTATTTTAAAAGTTTCTCGTACGATTGCCGATTTAGATGGATGTGAGGAAATTCGTCCCTATCATTTGCAAGAAGCTATTAGTTATCGTAATTTGGATCGTGCAAATTGGGCAGATGGAAGTGGCGTTTAAGTTTTCTACAAGAAAATCGCAGTTTGATATAATAAAACAAGAGGGCGCAGTGATGTAAATGTACTAAAGTAAAGTCTTTTTGTAGGAATACTTCTATCCTTTTGGTAGCGGATCTAATAATATTCTTATCAAAGGAATTACTGCCAGCTGTTGAATTCATTTTCAACAGTTGGTAAAAATGAATTTGCCAGTTGCTGAAAATGAATTCAACAGCTGGCATTCGCCTTTTTATAGCGTGTAAAGTTCAAAAAGAGAGGTTGTATCAATGCTGATGCAACCTCTCTTTTTGCAAGAAGAATCGATTCGCAAATCGCCTTCTTCTGTATGATTATAAATTTTTATGCCAGAAATCGGCCATCGTGCGACGTAAGTGTAGTGTAGTACCGCTTCGCTCATTGATACTGTGTGTTCGCATCGGATAGGAAATTTGAGAGAATATTTTGCCATACTCTACGAGCTTGTTTACTAGCCTCTCGCAGTTCTGATAGTGCACATTATCATCCCCCGTTCCATGAATGAGCAATAGATTCCCCTTTAAGCCTTCTGCCCATGTGATTGGCGAACCTAACCGATATCCGTTGGGATTTACTTGAGGAGTATTCATATAACGTTCTTGATATACCGTGTCGTACAGACGCTGATCGGCCACAAAAGCAATTGCGATACCCGTTTTGAATATATTTGGATAGCGGAACATGCAATTTAGAGTTTGACTTCCTCCACCGCTCCATCCTGTGATGCCGATGCGTGAAGAGTCGGCAAAAGAAAATTGTTTGCAGAGATCCTTTGCACCACGTGCTTGATCCTCACTAGCCATCGTACCTACTTCTCCATAAATGCATTTACGCCATTTACGTCCTCTCGGTGCCATCGCTCCTCGATTCTCAATGCTAACCATTAAGTAGCCTTCTCCCGCCATATATTGCGGCCAAAGGTCGCCACCTTGCCATACGTCCTGTACGGTTGCTCCGGCAGGTTCTCCGTAGACTTCAATGATGACAGGATATTTCTTAGATGCATCGAATTGAGCAGGTTTTATCATCCAAGCATCCAACTGTAGGTCGCCTGAGGTGACTTTAAAAAACTCTTTTTTCTGTAGGCCTAAAGCCTCGTATTGTAATTTAGCTTTGCTATTGTCGACAAGCATGCGGGTACTTTTATGCCCCGGAAAGGCAACCATGTCCACATTAGGAGGCGTTTTCGCGTTGCTAAAGGTATGAACAGCCCATCGTCCTGTTGGCGACATTTGGTAGCTATGCTGCCCTTGTTCATTAAGTGGAGATAGCCGTTTTATTGTTTTGCTGTTTCCAAATATATTTGTCGTATAAAGATAGCGTTGTGTAGCATTCGTTGGTGAAGCGATGAAGTAAACAAGATCTTTTGAAAGATCAGTACCTACGAGTGATACTACATCGAAATCTCCTTTTGTGATAGTAGTGATCTCTTTACCGTCGCGACTGATGCGGTAAAGATGACGCCAACCGTCTCGCTCGCTTTCCCATGTAAAATAACTATTGTTTTTGAGCCACATCACATGATCGTTTGTTTCAAGCCAAGCCGAATCGGTATCAGTAAAGATATTCGTGGGAGTAGTTTTCCCTATTTCGACAGTCCAAATGTGATTCGTGTTTTGAGCACGGTTCATTTGTTGGATGAAGAGTTCGTTGGTGCCGGGGATAAAATCCATACGAGGTAAATAGTTCTCACGTGGATTACCGGGGATGTCAATCCACTGAGTTGCTCCTCCTGTTGCAGCTACGTAGCCTACTTTTACCGCCGAATTTGTGGTACCTGCCTTAGGGTAGGGGAAATGAGTGATTGTAGGATAGACGGAATCAACATTGTCTATAATGTCGAACACACCTGTACCTTCTGTATCACTTTGCCAGTAAGCGATCCATTTGCCGTCACTACTCCATCGGAAGCCGTCGCGGCAATCGAACTCTTCTTCATAAACCCAATCGAAGGTGCCGTTTACAAGATGAGCACCACCGTTTGTGGTGAGTGCTGTAGGTGCTTTTTGAGTACTCTCCGTACCTTCTACGTAGATATTATTCTGACAAACGTAAGCGACATTAGAACCATCGGGAGAAAATTTAGCAAACATCAAACTGGATTCAGGAAAAGAACTCCCTAGTTGTCGCAAAGAACCTGTTTTGAGTGATAAAAGCCAGTAATCCCCACGTGTATCGTAACGCCATACACGCTTGGTATGCGTATAAATAAGTACTTTCTGATTGTCCTTGCTCCATTGAATGGATCGTACCTTAAGTGCCTGTCCATTATCTGGGCGTTTTAACTTTGAGGCAGGAATGAGTACTTCGCGTTGCCCGCTTTTTGCCTGATAAGCAACAATTTCGTCTGCTCCATCAGTGTTTTTTTCGATTTGTGTGTATCGTTCACCGTCCTTAAGCCAATTAATGGTGCCGAAAGATTGAGTTTGAATAAGCGAACCCTTTACCACATCTTCTAGTTTTAAAGGGTTTTCTGCCATTAAATTTCCTGCAATGAGCAAGATTGTTAATAGTGAATAAAGTCTCTGTTTCATCCTTATTTTGTTTTTGTGTTGAGATTTGCTGATTCTATTATTCCTTCCAAGTCGTAAAAGGGTATTTTGTTAAGAAGGAATTGTAATATCGTACATCCCCGGTTACTTCTTTTGCGATACAGGGGAGAGTAATGTAAGGTTCTTCTTCGTAACTTAGTTCTATTTCAGCTACTACAAGACCTTGGTTTGCTCCATGGAATTCGTCGATCTCAAAGGTATGTATGCCGCTTTTTATCAGCCAGCGAGTTTTATCTATTGCTCCGGGCTCAGTAAGCAGCATTAGCTCCTGAGCTTCATTTAGTGGTATTTCCTTTTCCCATTCATAGCGACTAAGTCCATCGGCTTTCGATGGACCTTTTATAGTAAGAAAACCTTTTTCGTCACGAATTCGTACGCGTACGGTACGTCCTCTTCCTGAGCAGATATAGCCTTGAACTATATGATAATGGGCGAATGACAAGGATTTGTATTCGCCCACAATTAGGAATTTTCTTTCTATTTCTTGTGCCACAATATTAAAGGAATAAAGTCATACTTGCCGCAAGAATTAGTAATACAATTGTGATACCAAGGATTACTCTTTTTGCTTGTTTTTCACTCTTACCAATATTGCTTGATGTGGTTTTCTTTTTTGAGCTTTTTCTCTTTTGACTCATGATCGTAAGGTTTTAGGTAGTTCATATATTGAGTTTACTCATTCTCTTTACCTGCAAATTCCATAAGATAGGCTTTTATAAAGCCATCTATTTTACCATCCATTACACCTCCAACATCACTTGTCTGGTAATTAGTACGATGGTCTTTTACACGTCGGTCGTCGAAAACGTAGGAGCGGATTTGCGATCCCCATTCAATCTTCTTTTTGCCTGCTTCTACTTTAGCTTGTTCAGCCATCCGTTTCTGGAATTCAATGTCATATAGTTGTGAACGAAGCAAACGCATTGCATTTTCACGATTATCTAATTGTGAGCGAGTTTCCGTATTCTCGATCAGAATTTCGCGTTCTTCGCCCGTCTCAGTATCTTTGTATTTATAGCGAAGACGAACTCCCGTTTCCACTTTGTTTACATTCTGTCCGCCGGCTCCACCTGAGCGGAACAAATCCCATGTAATAGAGGCCGGGTTAATATTAACTTCGATAGAGTCGTCAACCAATGGAGTTACAAAAACAGAAGCGAATGAAGTCATTCTTTTTCCTTGCGCATTGTAAGGAGATACTCGTACTAAACGGTGTACTCCATTTTCTCCTTTCAGGTATCCGTATGCAGAATCACCCTCTAGTTGCATGGTTACAGTTTTAATTCCCGCTTCATCTCCATCTTGAATGTTTGAGATAGTAAGCTTATAACCATTGCTTTCTGCCCAACGCATATACATGCGCATAAGCATTGACGACCAGTCTTGGCTCTCTGTTCCTCCTGCCCCGGAATTGATTTTCAGTACACAATCCATCTGATCGGCTTCTTCGCGCAGCATATTTTTCAGCTCCAAGCTTTCAAGAGTATGAATCGTTTTTGCATACGCATCATCAATCTCTTCTTCCGTTACTAAGTCGTCTTTGTAAAAATCAAAAGCAAGCTCCAGTTCATCTGTAAGGTTTTTGATTTCCTTATATCCGTCAATCCATTTTTGTAGAGCTTTCACTTTACGCATTTGTGCTTCCGCTGTTTTTTGGTCATCCCAGAAACCGGGAGCCTGGGTACGTAGCTGTTCTTCCTCTACTTCTACCATTTTCTGGTCGATGTCGAGATATCTTTTTAGCGCCTCGCAGCGCTCTTTCGCGTCTTTAAGTTGTTCTATTGTTATCATTCTGCAGCCTAAACTAGGGTTTCTTGCTGCAAAGGTACGGAAAAACTCTCAAATTCTGCTCTTGCGAGCGGCAAAATTTGCTAAATAACTTAATTTGTAGAGGGAAAAAAGAGTAAGATTGGGTTTCTCTCCCGATAATTGATGTGCAAGAAATCGATTTGAGAAAAGATAAAAAAGCGCGAAAAGGAAAACGAGATGGAATTTCTTTATGCGATTGAATGTTTGCAATAATGGACTTCCAGCCACCAACAGTTCTCTTTTTTCAAACAAACTTCTAATAGCTGTACGAGTTTTGATGAGGAATTCTTCATCGTTTTCGTGCGAGTCATGCTGCATTGGATTGTCAAGATGTTTGATTGGAATCTCACGTTCTTCAAGTTGCAAACCTAAATAAGTGTCTTCGTGTCCATAAGCTGTAAATGTTTCATCGAAAGGAATCTGCATAAAAAGTTGCTTTGCGATGAAGAAATTGAAAGAGCTAAAGCTCCGATAAGGTTTTTTATTACGTTCTTTCTCAGATCGTTGCTCATGGTGAAGTCCATAAAAATGGCGTAAACGCTTACCTACTTCAGGTTCTTCTAATGGATATACAAGTCCTCCTGTAAATACGGTGTTTTTTGCTCCTCCTTTTTGGGTCTCTTGGAGATATGTAGTAAGAAAATCAGCCTTTACTATCAGTGCATCAGCGTCAAGAAATAGCAACCATTCTCCAGTAGCTTTACGTGCCAAAGTATTACGAATAATTGCACGTCCTACGTTTCGCTCCTGTTCTAAATATTGACAGTGAGGCCAAGAATTTATTTTGCGCATGATGAGCCGAGATGCTTCTTCCGAACAGTCATCAGCTACTAAAATTTCGTACGAAATTTGTAGATTCTCAGCTTGTTTGCGGAGCTCATCCACAAGCAGGCTGCAGTCGAAATTATAGGAAGGTATAAGGATAGAAAGCATCAGTTCTGACTAAGCTGAAGTTAATCTGCATACATTTTTTCAATAATATCAGCATAGTTTTTATTGACTACACTACGTCTTATTTTCAGCGTATTCGTGAGCTCTTCTTTTTCCATGGTGAAGGGGTTGGGAAGGAGTGCGAAACGTTTAATTTGTTCGTAATGTGCAAATTGTTGCTGTAGTGTATCAATGCGGGCTTTGAATAATTCCATGATTTTAGGATGTATCAACAGATCATCCATGCTCGAATAAGGGATGTTATGTCGAGCTGCATAATCTTTTACCGCAGGGTAGAGAGGCACAATAAGTGCAGTCACAAATTTGCGTTGATCAGCTATTATTGTTATTTGGTCAATGTAACGATCGACAACTAATTTTGTTTCCAATTGTTGTGGAGCGATATATTTACCGTTTGAAGTTTTAAATAAATCTTTGATGCGTTCAGTTAAGTAAAGCTCTCCGTCTTTAAAATAGCCGGCATCTCCTGTGCGAAAATACCCGTCTGCCGTGAAAGCTTCTTTTGATTCTGTTGGTTTGCGGAAATATCCGTCGGTTACGATGTCGCCTTTTATTAGAATTTCGTTGTTCTCTCCGATTTTCACATCAAGGCCGGGCATGACTTTTCCTACCGAGCCTATCGTGTATCCTGTAGGTGATCCGCAAGAAACAGTAGCCATCGATTCTGTTAGTCCATATCCAACAAGCATATCAAGCCCTACCGAGTGAACAAATTCGTTTACAGCATCAGGTACTGCAGCTCCTGCTGTAGGGAAGAAATTTCCGTTCTCTAATCCTAACGTTTTCTTGAGTAATGCAATGATTGTTCGTTCGAAGAATTGGTATTTTAATTTAAGTGCGAATGGCGGCTTCTTTCCAATGCGAAGATAGTCTACATTGTATTCTTTTCCTGCTTTTAAGGCACTTCTCATAAGTGCTTTTTGTATGCCTGATGCAGAATTTATTTTATCTTCTACGCCTTGGTAAACTTTTTCCCAAAAACGTGGAACGGAACACATTACAGTAGGGTGAATTTCTTTCAAGCTAGTTTGTATGTCGTTGGGTTTGAGATTTACGCAGACAACCACGCCCATAGACAGACAGAGGTAAGTCCAAGCTTTCTCGAAGACATGCGTAAGTGGAAGAAAACACATTGATATATCTTTATCGGAGAGCATATAAAGGCGCTCCCGATGTACTTTTAATTGTTGTAGGAAGGCTTTATGATAGAGTTGTACGCCTTTCGGTTCACCTGTAGTCCCTGATGTATAAAGAATATTCATACGATCTTCAGCGGTTGCCGAGTTCGCAAGCTCTTCTACAGCAGAATTGTATTTTGTTTCATCGCATTCTGCGAGAAGATCCTCAAAGTATATACTTGTAATGTCGCGTGGATCTTTTTTTACGGCTTTATCAAAAATAATTAGTCGTTCCAGTGAATGGCAAACTTGTAAAACGCTGAAAGCAGCATCGTATTGATATTGTTCTCCTACAAAAAGATACCGGATACTAGCGTCGTTTACAATGTATTGTACTTGTGCTGCTGAGCTAGTAGCATATAGAGGGACGCACACCGCGCGAACTTTGTATGCTCCCATTTCGGTATAAAGACATTCCGGTTTGTTTTGTGAAAATAGTCCCACGTTTTCTTCTACTTTTACTTCTAGTGAAGCCAAAGCACAAGCCGTTTTTTTTATTAATCCAGCGAAGCTATTCCAGCTTACTGACACCCATTTGTCGAGTTCATAGTTGCGATATCTAATCGCATCTCTTTCGCCGTATTTTGCAGCCTGGTACTCAGGCAAAACTGCCAAATGATGTACTTCCATACGCGGTTTTATTGAAATTTATTCGGCAAAGTTACAGCTATTTTTTGAATTATCACTATATTTGCAAAGTAAAATTTTTATAAGATGATCCAATCAATTGATATAAATCAGACAATAGATTTGCTTAAGCATCTCATTTCTATACCGTCTACTAGTCGTGAAGAAGAAAAGGTTGCAGACTTTCTAGCTGTTTACTTTAATAGTATAGGGCTCTCTTTTGTGCGAAAAGAGAATAATTTAATTCTTCAATCTGAGAATTTTGATTCTTCAAAACCAACTCTTTTGTTGAATGCGCATATCGATACCGTTAAACCGGTAGCAGGATGGCAACATAATCCTTATTTAGCGATAGAGGAAGACGGACGTATCTATGGACTAGGATCAAATGATTGTGGGGGTGGACTTGTTGCTTTGCTAAATGTGTATCAAAAACTAATTACTACTCAACAGCCTTATAATCTTGTTTATATAGCTTCTGCAGAAGAAGAAATTTCTGGTAAAAATGGCTTTGAAAGTATCTTGCCGGAGTTGCCTTCTATTGCTTTGGCTGTTGTTGGTGAACCTACCGGGATGCAACCCGCAGTGGCTGAAAAGGGATTAATGGTATTGGATGTTGTTGCTCATGGCAAAGCGGGGCATGCTGCTCGAAATGAGGGCGTTAACGCCATTTATGAGGCTTTGTCGGATGTGGAATGGCTGCGCACTTATCGTTTCGATAAAGAGTCACCTTTGCTAGGCCCTGTGAAAATGAGTGTCACGCAGATATCAGCAGGAACTCAACATAATGTGATTCCTGATGCTTGTTCGTTTGTAGTAGATGTACGTAGCAATGAATTTTATTCTAATCAGGAACTTTTCCAACTTATACAATCGCATTTAAAAAGTGAGGTTAAGGCACGTTCGTTTCGATTGAATTCCTCGCGTTTAGATATTACTCATCCTCTAATAGGGCGATGTAAAGCTTTGGGATTAGAGCCGTTTGGTTCACCTACCTTGAGTGATCAAGCTTTAATGCCTTTCCCTTCTTTAAAGCTTGGTCCCGGACAATCTTCACGTTCACATACTGCAGAAGAATATATTTGCATCTCAGAAATAGAAGAAGCGGTTCAG
>JAGPIY010000067.1 GCA_018054715.1 Bacteroidaceae bacterium | reverse complement strand
CTTTATAAGAGAAGGAGTAGGGCAAAAATAAATTTGCCCTACTCCTTTTTTAGTTTTGCCCTACTCCTTCTCTTAGAAAGTACATTATCTTTTCAAGAAGAGTATGCAATGTTTTAATCAAACTTTCAGCTTAAAGGGAAAGAAAGACCAAAGCTAAAATTCATATTACCACTATTCAATGGAATCCATTCTTTCGACGTTTTACCCATGAAACGATCGGATCCGATAAAGAAGTTGCATCCTCTAGCTCCCACACTTATCATTCCGCCAAGATTCCAACCATAAGTAGATGCAGAAGTATTCAGCGAAAGCTCTAACCATTTCAACGGACGTACATTGGCTGACAGCATAGCTTGATGCCAAGAATATTTTCCATAAATTTTACTGGTATAAAGTAATCCGGCCGAAAGGTTACGATAGAATGGCATTTCATATTCAGCACCTAAATTGACAGAACAGGCAAGACCTCCTGATGAGCTCTCCTCGCCTTGATCGTATACAGAGAACATTTCTTCCAAATCATCACCAAGGTCTTGAAACTGATCCCCCAACTTATTACCATGGTTATCGCCCGAAGTTAAAATATCGTCAAAGCCATCGAACGTATAGCTGCCCGACGATTTTGCTTTTTTAGCTCCACTCCATGAAATCCAGCCGAGGTCGGTTACAGAACCCGAAAGCATTAATCCGTCCATTGCTTTGTAAGTGGCACCGAAATCGACTGCCATGCCAAAGCCCGGTACACCAAAGCTTACATCCTCAAGTCCTTTTACACGTTGCTGATCTTGGGCGTTGTTTTTACTGGCATCTTCATACTCAAAATTCGATTTCAAAACGGCAGCCGTAAGTTCAGCATCCGACTGGATTTCCCACGCATCACCATTCATCGTTATTTTCATATTGTTGACTTCCAAATCAGCATACGATAGTCCCAATAGGAACTTCAGTTTAGCACCAACCGTCCATTTATCATTCAGCGCCCGCGAATGCCCAAACGCCAATTCGGCATAACTTGAAGAACGGGCACCTAGATCTTCAATCAGGTATTCTTCGTTAGCACCAGTTTCTTTCATGAATTGAAATAATTCTTTCGGGATACTCAATGAAGTAGAAGATTTCACATTCATCTCCACAAGACTTATACCACCAAAACTTTTAAAAGCTACTGAAAATAAATTAATACTTGCATCGGCATTTAAGCGCGTTACATCGTCTAGATCGCCCAAGAATTTATCGGCACTCACGCCGGGATTCATAAAAGTGGTAAGGTTATATCCGCTTTTTAAACTGTACCCATCGCTCAAATCGCCTTGTTGATAAACAAAGTTTGTTAAGCCCGCATTGCCGGAAGTTCCTACATTTACATTCCCCAGAAAAGGTAATCCCACATACGCATGGTCAAGCAGAGCCGGATTTATTTGATGACGAAAATTAGAAGTCTTCATAAAATATGACGATCTGAGTTCCTGTGCCGTAGTTTGTACGGTCGCCATACCAGCCATTATTACGGCAAGCAAAGCATATATCTTATTCGTTGTTTTCATAACGTTGTTCTTTTAATAAGTTATCCGTACTAATTAATTCCAGTTTGATATAATCTGCCCTTTTAACTTTATTCTAATATCTTTCAATATCAGATACTGGTCGGAACACAACTCCCCTTTTGCTTGAGAAGCGGCTTTCACACGGAAGATAAATTCATCGAGTGTAGGAATTATACCCGATTTAGAAGGAGTTAATGAAATCTCAATGGGAGTTTCTACTAATGCACCGTCTACAGATGGAGCAATGGTAGCGGAACCTATCTGAAGCGATGATTCGGAGATTTCCTCTCCGGCTGCATTTTTGGGGATAATAGTCAAAGACAAAGCTAAAGGTACTTTACTTTGCGCAATAGCAGATACCACTAAACCATCTGCATCATAATCTTTAAGATCATCGTTCATACTCTCCGTAGAATCTTTATACACGATTATCAAGTCTTTATTGAACTGGAACGGTACAGCTATCTCATAATCCATCGAGACTTTATAAGTCGCTCCTACTTGCAAGGTATGAAGCACGTTTGTATTGGTATGCACTTTTCCATTCCCTAAATCGATTTTAATGCGATCGGGGACTTGTGTTACCAAAGTACTTAAATCTGAAACCTGACTTTTTACATTGTTGGCATCCGTACCATCCACCGTCCATGGTCCGGTAGCATCTTGATAGAAATAATATGTCTTATTCGTTTTAGGAGCAATAGCTAATGAGCCTGATTCGGGCAAAGAAACTGTAGCAATGGTAGAACCGTCTTTATTTACACTATTCAACTCACTGGAAAAAAGCAGAGGCACAGGCAATGACAAGCCGTTCATCACAAATTTTATGGTAGGGTTTGTGATGGCTAAACGTACCTCCGAATCCTGAAGAAAATCAGGTAGATCTGTGCCTATTTCAAGATCAGAAATTATCGGTTCAATTGTTGGATTCACTACACCTGTAATGCTACTCACCGTAACATTGCCTACCATGACGTTCAACTTTACATTCACCTGATCTGTAGTCTTCGCCGTAAATGAGTTTTTTATAGCTAGTACCACATCTGCACTAAAAGAAACAGCATCCGATACTTGGAGTGCATTGCTAATAACCTTCTGACCTAAGGCCGAAGATCTAAAGACTAAAGAATCGAGAGTTATTGAACTAAAGGTTACGGTAGAACTTCCCAAGCCACTAACTGTAGGGGCATATACGCCATTTGTCAAATCAGCCGATGCTACTAAATCAGGAAATTGAATCTTTAAATTCTTAATATCTTTAAAAACAATATTAGCTCCTGCGGGTGCTTCTATTTGAAAGCTAAATGAAAGGTCTTTATTGGCAGTAATACTCCGAATACGTTCTACTTCTGAAGGAATATTTTTCACATTTATGTCGATATTCTTTGAGGCGGTAATTTTCTGCGAAGGAAGATCGATGGCAGGAATTGTAGTTGAACCAGCTTGACTAATAAGATCGCTTCCCGAAAAAAGAGTAGAAGGAGCAAGTTCCACATCGTTTACTTTAAACGCAGCAATCGGATCTATTTTCACATCAAGAGTCGTAGGAGCCCCTTTCTTTAAAATATAATAAAGATTGGTGCCGGTAGTCAGCGTATCAAGAAGGTCTGAATCTTCTACCTTAAGTACATCTCTCAAATAGATTTTCTCAGTAGTACCTAGTTTCATTTGAAGGCCCTCAGACCCTAAGCCCACCGTCATATCGAGATTTTTGCTCAAATCGTAGTCGCTATCCGCACAACCGGAAAACGTAGCACAAAGCATTAACATTAGTAAAAACCTTGCAAAAGGATTATTCTGTCTCATGATTTTATTATTAATTAGCAACAACAATGCATCTTTCTGCTGCAAATGTAATAATTCTTTTCGATAAAACAAATATTTGCCCAATTTTATTTAAAGAATGTCCGCATTTCAGTATTGGTTCCTCAATAGGAGTAAAAAAAAGAACAATTGGAAAAAGATTGCTTTGTTATTTTAATGTTTTATTACATTACGTTTCATTCCGGGTGACATCCAAACACGCAAAACTCCATTTCGATCGGTATATATAAAATAAGCTTCTAAAGACTTCTGGCCCAACACCAAGGCTTGGGCTTTTTCTAATCCCATTACCATAAAAGCCGTTGCATAAGCATCGGCCGTCATACAATCGGAAGCCAAAACTGTTGTAGACAACAAAGTATGCTGTACCGGGTAACCTGTATGAGGATCTATTGTATGTGCATAGCGTTTCCCATCTTTGTAATAAAAATTGCGATAGTTTCCACTTGTAGCCATTCCACAATCGGTTAGCTGAAGAATGCCTTGTAAAGTCTGGTCGACATTTAGCGAATCTTCCACCGGTTTATTAATTCCAATACGCCAAAGACGAGATTGGTTTGATTTGGAATCATCATGCTTCGGAGCGACTCCTTTTACTACTACTTCACCGCCTATTTCTACCATAAAATTATGCACTCCTTTACTTTCTAAATAATGAGCAACTACATCTACCCCATAACCTTTTGCGATTGCACTAAAATCAAGGCGTACATTGGGATTTTCTTTTTCTATGCGGTCGTTAACAATATGTATTTTCCTATAACCGACATATTGCAGCACCGAATCTACTTTCTGTTTACTCATATTTCCACTCTTTTCAAAACCAAATCCCCAAGCATTAACAAGTGGTGCCACTGTTATATCAAAGGCACCATTGGTTGCTTTTGATATCTGCATTGCGCGGTTAAAAACGCGTGAGAACATTGCATGTAAAGGAACATTCTCATTTCTGTTAATACGAGCTACAATAGAGGTATCATTAAACATCGACAAGGTAGCATCTACCTTTTTTAGTTCAGTAATGATTCCTTCGTGTAAATCCGAATTATATTCATAGGTTATATGATAAGTAGTACCAAATACAACGCCTTCATTTTTGTGATAGGTTTCGTGACGAAAAATACAAAACAGAAGGACTACTACAACCAATAAGACGATCCATTTTGATCCTTTAAATCGATACAATGATAAATTCTTTTTTACACTCATAAACTTCTTGCATTTATTGGATACTATACTTTTTATTCACACAAATGGGATAATAATATTTTTACTCCTATTCCTATAAGAATAATCCCACCTAAAAGATCTGCACGAAAATTAAATCGCTTACCAAAGAGAATTCCAAGAGTAAGCCCTAAGAAAGAAAAAAAGAATGAAACAAATGCAATAACCCATACCGGATAAGCGAGTGTTGCTATTGACTTCATTCCCAAACAAGAAAAAGAAATTCCAAGAACTAAAGCATCAATACTGGTAGCAATAGCTAAAAGAAAGATTGTTTTTAAACGTGCCGGATTAAAACCGGCTTCTTCTTTATTCGAAAAACTTTCCCAAATCATCCGTACGCCTAAGAAAAGTAGAATAAAGAAAGCAATCCAATGATCAAATTCAGCAGTATAATGGAGAAACCAGTTCGTACAAAGCCATCCTAAAATAGGCATTCCTCCTTGAAAAAAGCCAAATAAGAAAGCCATTATTCCCATAGTGGACCAGCGAAAACGTTGAAGTACAATTCCACTTGCTATAGAAACCGCGAAGCAATCCATTGCAAGTCCCACTGCTATTATCCAAATTTCAAAGGTATTCATCCAATTATTTTTTCTTGCTCTTAAATGGAAGTTTATAAATCAGGGAATAAGTTCCACCAAATGTACTACTTCCATTTGAGCCATAGCCGGGCACATAATCAGGAGGGGCTTGTTCATTCCCACTGACAGCAAAACGACGTTTATAGCGCAACGACCATCCCATCATAACGTTTTCCCAAATTTGTACACGGACGCCTAATACAAGTTCAGCCCAATGTGCAGTACAAGTTTGATTCTTTACAGAAAACGGGACTGACCCTCCCCATATTTCATCCGAAAGATTGGGGTTTAAAACACCTCCCCATAGAGGATCCGTCATTACCAGACTCTCTATATCGTATTTAAAAGAAGAGAATGCATAACGTGCCCCCACGAACATGTGACTTTCATCACGATTTCGAAATTTCATCTTATAATTCATTCCCAATCGAAAGAAAGAACCATCCGAAGTATAATGACTGCCTCCATCGCTTTCTGAATCAGTAGAAGAATATCCGATCTCTACGACCGGGAAGAAACGATTTCTTAGATTCACATCTACTTGCACTTCAGAACCCTTAGTATCAGCACCAAGCATGTTTCCGATCATGCCAACAGCATCTACCCCTACATACACTCCGTTAAAAAGTGGTATCGTATCAAGCAACTCATTTACTACACGCTTTCCACTATTCGAGGCTGTATGTACCTGCGCAGAAAGAGGTGTTAAAAGAATTAGATTAATCAGGATAATAGATACGTATGTTTTCTTGCTCATAAGTATTGATCGTGGAGTTGTACAACAAAATATCACTAATTGAGTGACGAGTTGCGGTAACTGCCGTTAATTCATAATACATAGCATAACCGGCATCCATGCTAATAAAATGTGGCGTATTTTTATGCTTTATAGTAAGTGTATCTGGAGTTTGCCCAGTCAATGTTAACTGAAATTGTGTACTATCGCCGACATATTTTAAAGGCACAGACACGCTGCTTGCACTCACATTTTGGAGAAAAACACTGTCTGCGCCTATTGCCTTTACAGTAAGGTTACTGAGCGTATCGAGGCGCTGCGAAGTTTTATTATAGAATGAAACTTTGCAAACAGTACGTGCCTGACTCAAATCGCCATCCTCATTACAGCCTGCTAACGAGATTAACAAAACTCCTAAAAGTCCCCATCCCATCTGCTTTAATTTTAGATAGAATCTCATAGTTCTGCTTCTATTTGGTAGTTATTACGATCTTGCGAATAGCGAGCAATCAAATCGCCTAATAAGCCTGTTAAAAAGAACTGAGTTCCAATGATCATAGCTGTCAATGAAAGATAGAAATAAGGTGAATCTGTTACCAATCGGTAAGGAGCTCCGGAATACATTGAAAAAAGCTTCCATGCACCAACAATTACAACACTAATGAAACCTAAGATAAACATAAGAGTACCCATTAGTCCAAACACATGCATTGGCTTCATACCAAAAGCGGAAAGAAACCAAAGGCTCAGTAAATCCAAATACCCATTAACGAAGCGATCAAGTCCAAATTTTGTGGCTCCATATTTTCGTGCCTGATGCTGCACAATTTTCTCACCAATCTTAGTAAACCCTGCACTTTTCGCTAAATATGGTATATAGCGATGCATCTCACCGTATACTTCTATATTCTTTATCACTGCTTTGCGATAAGCTTTTAGTCCGCAATTAAAATCGTGCAAATTCTTTATGCCGCTTACTTTACGAGCAGTAGCATTAAACAACTTAGTGGGTAAGGTTTTTGAAAGAGGGTCATAACGTTTTTGTTTCCATCCGGAAACTAAGTCATAACCTTCTTCGGTAATCATTTTATAGAAACCCGGAATTTCATCCGGACTATCTTGTAAATCAGCATCCATTGTAATTACAACTTCGCCTTCTGCCTTTTGAAATCCACAATACAATGCAGGTGATTTTCCGTAGTTTCTGCGAAATTTTATTCCTTTTACAAGACTTGGATTCTCAGAGCTCAACCGTTCAATTACTTGCCAGCTCCGATCGGTACTTCCATCATTTACAAAGATCACTTCAAATGAATAGCCATTTGCCTGCATCACACGATTAATCCATGCAAAAAGTTCGGGCAATGATTCTTCTTCATTGTACAAGGGCACGATTACTGATATATCCATATTCTTAAATTACACTTTTGACGATTAATTATTTCAAGCCCTTTTTCCGCCCTATAATAGCGGCAATAGGAAGAGCTAGAATTGCTCCAATAATAATATTTTGAGAAAGTTGATTAATCACAATATCAATCGGACTTAAGTTACGCAAAAGAGGTAAACTCTCTTCTAAATATTGAATCATCTGGGCATACTCAGGTACTTTCTGTGCTTTTATCTCTATCACCATTTGCGCCAAAGTATTGATGATCATACCATTATCCATAAAATTAAAATACACATAGATAGGTACCGAAACAAATAGAGCCGCAAACAACCAAAGGAAGGTTAAAAACACCCAAGCTTGTGAAAAACTAAGAACTCCACCAGCATACTTACGACGAAAATGGCAAATCATCTTATATGATACAATCGGGACACACAAAGCAATCGGAACAAGTATTAACATTAGAGATGGCATAGACAGCCCCATTACATAAAGGATGAAAAGGAGTGTCCATAGTCCTCCCATCCATGTACCATAACGCATTGCGTACTTTTGCAGGTTTATTTTTTCTTCAAGCATTGCTTTTTGTTCTCTGTTCGTAAATTCTTTCTATTTTAGCCACAAAGATAGTACTTTTCGAAGATACTAGGCCATTTTTAATATAAAAAAAGTATTCTCCACTCTACTTTTCTTCTTTTTTTTATTTTACTTTAAAAAAAAAGGCAAAAAAGACTTGTGTTTCCAGATAAATTTTCTACCTTTGCACCCGCAAACAGAAAAATGGGTAAGTCCTATACGGCCAGCTCCTTTCGAATCCTCCAGGGCTTGATCGCAGCAAAGGTAGTAAAGTTGAGCGGCGCGATATAGTAAGCTTACCCACCCGCCTCTTTAGCTCAGTTGGCCAGAGCACGTGATTTGTAATCTCGGGGTCGTTGGTTCGAATCCGACAAGAGGCTCAAAAAAAATGGAGTTATATCAGTTTTGATATGACTCCATTTTCATTTCTTTAGTAGAAGAAAAATCCTAAAACCTAAAATTCGAAAGATTAGTCGTTATACCGGACTCTTCACTTTTATCCTTTACTTCTTTTTCAGTTTCATATAAATGTTCTTCCCAGTCTACGGCGTTACTATCACCTATGTTCAAAGAATCTCTAAGATGCTTCAAGCGTCCCTCAAGAACCATAATCTTTTCATTAGCAACATTCAGTTCTTCTTCTAACAGATTATAATCGTGCTGCACTTTACGATATTCCTCCGCCGAATAATATTCTCCACAAGAAGATAATAACAAAACAAACAAAGAAATAATATATAGTTTATTCATCAGAGGCTTTTTCTTGAATTGAGGGCAAATATAAGGTTTTATTATGGGAATTACAAATATTTGAACTGATATTACAATTCCTTTTTCCAAAAAAAATAGCCGCGTCATCACGACGAAGCTACTTAAAATCAAACCTAAAGTATATGAAATTTTCTACATGGCTTGTGTACTACCGCTTGTAGTACCACCAGTAGCTGTGCAAGTCTCATAGTAGCCATGGAAGGTTTCCGTACCCGTCACGGTAGCTCCTTTCATAAGGTAGTAGGTCGTACCCTTAACCAAAGAAGGTGAGCTTAACAATACCGTAGCACTCGTAAGAGTACGAGGAGCTTTAAACACTAATATATTAGTGCCTGAAGTAGCTGTACTCGCCGTTAAACGATAAACCGAACCACTAGTAAGACTTATATTTGATTTCAACCAGTAACGTTGAGTACTAGCTGAAGTTGTAGGTGTACTCGACCCACCTCCCATACCAATCAGAATTCCACCTGTGATGGCAAAAGTATTGGCATCGCAATCGAATCCTTCTTCAGGAGATGTTGTACCGGAAGATATAATTACGCCTCCGGTAAATAAGAATTTCCCATTAGAATCTATTCCGTCATTTCCAGTAGAATAAGCATAAACACTGCCACCATTTACTGTAAGATAAGTTGCTGCATTAATCACATCGTCTGCACAAGTTCCTTCAACAGCACCTCCATTTACAGTAAGAGTAGTTTTGCTTTCAATGCCTTCACCTCCATCTTGTGAGGTTTTCACTACAACAGAACCTGAATTTATAATTAAATCTCCCGCACTTTTAATTGCCTTAGGTGAAGAGCCACTATTATCTTCCGTATCACCCCCTCCCCAAGGGTTAGGAGCAGTATTAGCACGCGTAGAAATGCTCACTTCGGAAATATCAGAACCATTTGTACTGTTTAATTTTGCACCGGTAGTTGTTATATTTAGGCTAGG
>JAGPIY010000229.1 GCA_018054715.1 Bacteroidaceae bacterium | reverse complement strand
CGGGCTTAAAGGTTAATACCAACACCTTTGTCCACCCCATTTGCTTTGCTAACTGATAGCTGGCGAAGGTTTTACCGAAACGCATCTTGGCATTCCATAAGAAGTGAGGCGTTTTAGCTTCGTTTTCTTGCTCGAAGCTATTGAAGTATTGCATGGTTTTGCTTACGGCAACTTCTTGCTCGGGGCGCATACCGAAGGTGCAAGAGCGGTTCTCTTCATTTTCTACGCCTTCGCGCACAGCGTGCATCGCGGCTCTGAGCTGATTGACCGTACAACGAAACCACTCGCCTTCGGGATTCTCATAGCCATGCTTTCGTAAATAGTCGTGAATGCGGTGATCACGAAAAGAGCTACCATCGCTACGCATAGCGGATTCTTCAAATACTATTTTGTACGGTATAGCTGCAGTTTTTAGTTGTTCCTTTATACGAACCACAGCGGTACGGGTAGTGTCGCCTATTTTAATCCAGCCCTCGTGCTTAGGGCTATTAGGGATTATATAACCGTATATAATAGGGTTTGTTTCGGGGCGAGCGGGAAAGAAATTAGGTTTACTCATTTTCGTTAGTATTTAAGTCCATAGGGCGAATCATACTCTCGATAAAGGCTACCTCTTCTTTGGTTAAGCCATATTTGGCGTAGAGCTTTTCGTCGGTCCAAGGTTCGGAGAATTTCTGCATTGGAACAAATGTATAAACTTTCTTTGTTGCATTTTGAGATGGCTTCTTTAATAAAACCAAAAATCTAAAAAAGCGAGTTGATATATAAGAAATTAAATTTTTGCATTCTAGTTCAGAACGTAAAGGTCCTATTATTAAATAGGTTTCGGTACATATAGTACCAGGTGTTCCGATAAAAGGTTTTCCCAGAATTGGATGTGGGAAACTATCACTTCCACTTCCAAGAAAAGGAATAAAAACTTTCCATGAATCAACCAAGTTTAAATTGATATTAATGGCAGAGCGTTGAATGTAAGCAATTCCTCCATTCTGAAAAACAGGCAAGTCGTCTGGTTGATTTGTTTTTGGAGTTCCTCTAAATGTAGAAGACAATCCAAATGGTCTACGTGGACTTACTAAGGGCTCAAATGAGTTCTCTTTATGTTCTTGAACTTTTTTGAAAATCTCAACTCCTATATTATAACGAATAAATATATCACTATTTTTTTCAAGCAGTGGTCTTTCCATCGAACTGAGAATTTCATCTCCTTTATGTGTAGTCACTAAACAATTTCCTTTATTATCTCTATCCCATAAAAAATAACAAACGCCTCCTTTTATTTGAACTCCGGGGAAACAATCAGACGCTTCTATATAATCATGTATTTTTCTAATTGATTCGTCATGCAACATATTGTCGCGAAATTCATCCAAACCTTTTCCTCCAGCAAACCAACGTGAGGGAATAATCATTGTCAGGAATTTTGGATTTAACTTTTTTGATTGTTCTACGAATTTTTGATAGATTGGCATTGCACTAGTCCCGCTTCCTCCTCCATCATTCAACTGATACGGCGGATTCCCAATAATTACATCAAACTTCATATTATTATATATTTCTTCTGGATTATCTGTGTGAATAAAATTATAAGCATACGTTTCTAAGGCATCGTCGCGGTCGTACACCTCTTGGCTTGCACCGCAATATACGCACTTCCCATTCTGCCAAGTATGTTGCATCCGCGTGTAGCGGAGATTCCCCTGTTCGTCGTCGAATGTATCGCAAACGGAGTATTTCCCATTCGCCATCTTAGAGCAATAGACACTTCGCCTTGATAATAAGGAGGTGAGTTCCGTAATGGCAATACCAAAGAGTTGTTTGGTAAAGATATGGTTGATACGCTCTTGCTTGTCGGGTATTTGTTTTTCTAATCCCGTCATCAGTCGCTTTGCCATTTCGCGCAGAAATGCACCGCTCTTGCTTACGGGGTCGAGAAAAGTAGCATTGGGGTTGCTCCACAGTTCGGCGGGAAGCAAATCTAACATCTCATTAACTAACTTAGGTGGAGTAAATACCTCGTCATTGCTCAGGTTAGCAAGGCACGAGAGTACGTCGGGGTTATAATTCGTTTGTATCATCTTCTCCTAACTTTAAAAAGTGAATTAAGGGATATTCTTTCACAGGTTCGTCTATAGCGGCTGCTTCGCCCTCGTCGTTGAACAACGAGAACTGGTGGGTTTTTTCTACCAAAAAGCGAAATACATAGTCGCGTCGCTTTAGCATACTGCCATTTACAGCACTCCATTCGGAAAATACAATAGGTGCTTTGGTTACGGGATTGGTAAAGTCGAGCGCATCGCCCCAAAGAATGTTTCGATTGAATAGAAAACGTACACTCCGACGACATTCTTCTTTGCATTTGTCTCGATAGAGTAAAGTGTACTTGGTGTTGAATATATCGAATAGTCTTTCTCTACACTCAATGGCATTATCTTCTTGAATTTCTACTCCATATATGCTAGATATGGCAATCACGGCATAACGTTCCCACTCTAACTGGCTTTTCGCATAGCGGCTTTCCACAACCTTTAGCTTCCTATTAAGTATCTCGGCTAAGAAATTACCATTGCCGCAAGCCGGCTCAAGGAAACGAGAGTCTATACGCTCGGTTTCATCTTTTACCAAATCAAGCATCGCATTTACTTCACGTTCGGAGGTAAACACCTCACCATGCTCGGCAACTCGCTTTTTCGATTTTACTTGTTTATTTGTATTCTTATCTGACATTTGTTTTATTTTTCCGAACTGTTTTTTATCAAGTCTTTTATATTTACTTGCAATATCTCCGCAATTTCGTTCAAAACTCCCAAACTTGGCTGTTGCCGATTACAGGCATAAGCGTTTATGGAGCTAAAGCTCTTGCCGAGTTTTTCAGCCAACCACGTCTGCTTAATTCCTTTTTCATCAAGGACTTCTTTTATTCTGTTTAATTCCATCGGATTATTTTTCTATGAAACAT
>JAGPIY010000066.1 GCA_018054715.1 Bacteroidaceae bacterium | reverse complement strand
GGGTACACTGATGGGTATGGGCTACGATGTAATTGATATCGGACTCGCTTCTACTCCAACTACTGAATTAGCAGTTACCATGGAAGGTGCTGAAGGAGGTATTATCCTTACAGCAAGCCACAATCCGAGGCAATGGAATGCTTTGAAATTATTGAATGAAAAAGGTGAATTCCTAAATGCCATTGAAGGTGAAGAAGTTTTGCAACTGGCAGAAAATGAATCTTTTCATTTTGCAGAAGTGGATAAGCTCGGCAGCTATAAAGAAGACCTAACCTACAATAAAAAACACATTGACAGCGTATTAAAATTAGCGCTTGTGGATGTAGATGCTATTCATAAGGCAAACTTCAAAGTAGCAATCGACTGTGTAAACTCGGTAGGAGGAATTATACTACCTGATTTACTTTCACGCTTGGGAGTACAATATGTAGAAAAGCTTTATTGCGAAGCGAATGGAGACTTTCAACATAATCCAGAGCCTTTAGAAAAGAATCTAGGGGACATCATGCAAAAAATGGAAAAAGGCGGACTTGATGTAGCCTTTGTAGTAGATCCTGATGTAGACCGACTTGCCATGATTTGCGAAGATGGCACAATGTACGGAGAAGAATATACGCTAGTTACAATAGCTGATTATGTATTAAAACATACACCTGGCAATACTGTGTCAAACTTAAGCTCTACACGAGCCCTACGCGATATCACTCATAAATACGGGCAACAGTACAATGCTGCGGCTGTAGGAGAAGTGAATGTCGTTACCAAGATGAAAGCCACTAATGCTATTATTGGAGGAGAGGGAAATGGAGGAGTTATCTATCCTGAAAGCCATTATGGTCGTGATGCATTAGTAGGAATTGCTCTATTCCTTAGCCATCTAGCTCATGAAAAGAAAACAGTAAGTGCATTACGTGCAACTTATCCGTCCTACTCTATCGCAAAGAATCGGGTAGATCTTACTCCAGAAATTGATGTAGATGCGATCTTGGCAAAAGTAAAATCAATTTATAAGGATGAAGAAATTAATGACATTGACGGAGTAAAAATAGATTTTCCCGATAAATGGGTACATCTGCGTAAAAGTAATACAGAACCTATTATTCGTATTTATAGCGAAGCTGCTACGATGGAAGAAGCAGATGCTCTTGCCGTACAAATGATGCAAGTTATTGAAAGTCTAGCAAATTAATTCGCTGAAGCTCTTGCTCAAAATTAGGAGTAAACAAATCTTTCCCTATGTTTTCACGAATTTCGGAGGTCGTCCAAAAGCGGCCTCCATCTAGTTCGTCACTAGGAGTAACTGCCCCCTCATAGGTGGTACGATATACAAAAACTAATTCTCGTTCACGGTCGGACTCAAAGACATACTGCGCCACTTTTTGAGGCTCAAAATTTGTGATGCCAAGTTCTTCGTACACTTCACGCCGCAATGCCTGTTCCACATGTTCGCCTAAATCTATATGCCCTCCCACTGCGGTATCCCACTTCCCGGGTTGAATATCCTTCCACATAGGACGCTTTTGTAAATACAAATGTCCTTCTGCATTAAACACATGAAGATGCACCACTGGATGTAATAATTTTGAGCCACTATGGCACTCACCTCGTGTTGCAGCACTTAGAATATGACCTTCCTCATCTACGACTGGAAACATTTCTTCATTATTATCTCTCATGGCCATTATTTTTAGGGAAAAGAATTGAGCTGTCTCCATATGAAAGGAAACGGAAATCATGAGCTAATGCATAATCGTAAATTGTGCGCCAATTTGTTTCACCAACAAAAGCAGAAACCAACAGAAGCAGTGTACTTTTGGGTTGATGAAAATTTGTAATCATCGCCTTAACTACGTGAAAATTATAGCCGGGAGCTATAAGAATCTGCGTATTCGTATGCAAACAATCGAGCTCCTGTACTTCCATATAATTACGTAACGCCTCGAGTGCCTGAAGCGTTGTTGGTTCTGAAGAAGACGTTTGATAAGGTTGCCACTGAGCCACACGAAATTCTTCCTCTGAGGCTTCTGGATTTTTTAATAGAGTACATCCCATATAATACAAGCTTTCCAATGTGCGAACTGAGGTAGTGCCCACGGCAATAGCCTGTCCTCCATGTGCAATAAGTTGCAGCAACGTGTTATAATGGAGTGAAATCCATTCTGTATGCATTTCATGGTCTGCAATTTCTTTACTCTTTACCGGTTTAAAGGTGCCTGCACCTACATGCAAAGTTACTTCGGTCTGTTCAACTCCAGAGTTAGTTAATTCTTGAAGCACTGAAGGAGTAAAGTGTAATCCAGCCGTAGGAGCTGCAACAGATCCTTCTATCTTTGAATAAACTGTCTGATAAGTTTGTTTATCAGATTCTTCTGTTTCACGATTTAAATAAGGTGGAATAGGCAATTCACCTACAGCCTCAAGTAATTCCGCGAAGCTCAAAGAATTATCGTCCCATTCAAACAACACCTCATGGGAAGTCCCTTTATTCTGAAGCCGGGTAGCAGTGAGTGTAACAGTACGAGGAATAGGCTCACCGCTAATAGGAATTTTCAGTATCCTCTCTAAAACACCTTCCTTCCACTTTTTCAGATTCCCAACCAGGCAAAGCCACGAGCAGCTTCTACGTTGGGCAAAATTCTGCGCATAATCTACCGGAGTTTGAGGTTCCAATATAAAAACTTCAATCAACGCACCCGTTTCTTTACGGAAATGCAAGCGAGCCTGAATTACTTTTGTATTATTAAAAACCATCAATTCACCACTTGGAATCAATGTAGGAAGCATGTTAAAAACAGTCTCATCAATTACTTCATCCCTGTAAATCAGCAACTTACTCTTATCACGACAGGGTAGAGGATATTTTGCAATACGCTCGTCTGGCAAAGGATAATTATAATCATCAATCTTAATATGTTGCGTCTCTTTCATCTTTTTCTAAATTTTTCTGCTCAAAAGCTTGAATTTGTCCACAAAAATAGTGATATTTGCTGAATAAACAACAAGAAAACAATGAAAATAGGAGATAAAGTCCGCTTTCTTAACGAAGTGGGAGGCGGAACAGTAATGGGATTTATTGGAAAAGACCAAGTAAAAGTAGAAGATGAAGATGGTTTTGACATTCCAGTACTTATTCGAGAATGTGTAGTGATCGAAACTAATGAGTATAACATTAGTAAAAAATCTAGAACGGAGATCAAACCTTCAAAGCAGTTATCTTCTTCACAACAAACAGCACAGGATACTATTAACAAACTCCGTGAGCAAGGTGGATTTAAACCATTAGAATTGGAAGAGGCACGAATAATTATCAAAAAAGGGAAACCTACTGAAGAAGAAATAACCTTTAAACCCAAAGCAATAGAGCGCAAAGGAGGAGATGAACTTAATGTTTTCATAGCCTATGTGCCTGTAGACACCAGACAAATGGTAACTACTCCTTTCGAGTGCTATCTGGTAAACGATAGCAACTACTACCTCTCCTACTCTTATCTCAATGGAGAAGGAAAAAGTTGGCAGTTGAGAGAGCAAGGGGTTGCAGAACCAAATTCAAAAATATTAATTGAGGAATTTGAGAAAGACAAGCTGAATGAGTTAGAGCATATTTGCGTGCAATGCTTTGCATTTAAGCAAGACAAATCATTTGCGTTAAAACCAGCTGTGCAAATTGAACTACGTATTGATACAGTGAAATTTTATAAACTTCACACTTTCAGCCAAAACGAGTTCTTCGAACAACCTAGTCTCGTTTACGATATAATAAAAAAAGATGCTGCTATAAAGCAGATGTTCGTACAAGCTGAGGAACTACAAGAAATACTTCTTTCTAAAAAGGATTCGGAAGAAAATTCACACTTTAAGTCACAAATGCCGTCAAAGGATATTCAAAAAGACTTAATAGAAATTGACCTTCATGCCAAAGAACTTCTCGAAACAACTGCCGGACTTTCATCCGGCGATATACTAGCACATCAATTAGAGGTTTTTCATGAAAACATGGAAAAGCACAAACAAAAGAAAGGACAAAAGGTAGTATTTATCCATGGGAAGGGAGATGGTGTCTTACGGAAGAAAATAAGAGAAGAACTAAAGTACCGATATAAATCGTGCCAATGGCAAGATGCTTCTTTCCGTGAATATGGCTTTGGCGCAACACTAGTAATCATACATTAAGAAATAGCAAAAAGAAGCCAAGCGCATTTCACAATGCACTTGGCCTACAAACTTAAAACAACCAACAAAAGAAATAGATTAGAGTGTCGCCCGAAAGCGGCACTTATCTATTTTTCTTTATTTTATCGGATAAATAGTAGTTCTCTGTATTTAGGCAGAGTCCACATGCTATTATCCACAATCAATTCTAACTTATCGATATGATAACGAATTTCATCAAGTAAAGGGAATATTGTGTCATGATAAGCAATCGCTTTTTCACGCTCACTTTCAATTTTATTCGCTACCTTACGAGCTTCAACCATCAAATCTACATGCTCTTTTATAAAACTGCTATGTCTAGAAATTTCTTTTATAAGCTCAATGTTACCACTTGATAGTTCAGTGCCTTCTTCTGGAAGAATGCTATTCATCTTATAGACATTATTAATCAAGCAACTTTGATATTCAGTAGCCACAGGAATTATATGGTTCAATGCAAGATCACCTAAAACACGTGACTCGATCTGTACCTTCTTAGTATAAGTTTCCCACTTCACTTCATTACGAGCTTCAAGTTCTTTTTCTGTCATTACACCAGTACGTGCAAACATTTCAATGCTCTCTGGCTTAAGATAGTTATCGAAAATAATAGGAGCACTTGTTTCACAATCTAAGCCGCGTTTTGCTGCTTCTACTTTCCACTCATCACTGTAGCCATTTCCATCGAAGTGGATAGCCTCGCATTCCTTAATATATTTCTTCACAACAGAAAGGATAGCTTCTGTCTTATCTTTACCTCCTGCAATAAGTGCATCAACTTCACCTTTAAAGATGAGAAGTTGTTCTGCAACTGCTGCATTAAGTGCAATCATTGCAGCCGCACAGTTTGCCTCTGAGCCTACAGCACGGAATTCAAAACGATTGCCTGTAAAAGCAAATGGAGAAGTACGGTTACGATCCGTATTATCAATTAACAATGAAGGGATTGAAGGAACATCAAGTAACAAACCTTGCTTGCCTGCCACAGTAAGTGCATCGGCATCACTATTAGCAATATGCGAAAGAAGGTCACTAACACCTTTCCCTAAGAAAGAAGATATAATTGCAGGGGGAGCTTCATTAGCACCTAAACGGTGAGCATTGCTAGCACTCATAATAGAAGCTTTCAGCAGTCCATTATGACGATATACAGCCATCAATGTATTTACAATAAAAGTAACAAAGCGAAGATTCTCGTCAGGAGTTTTTCCAGGAGCCATCAACAAAACACCTGTATTAGTACAAAGTGACCAGTTGTTATGCTTTCCACTACCATTTATACCTTTGAAAGGTTTCTCATGAAGTAATACGCGGAAGCCATGCTTACGAGCTACACGCCCCATTACAGTCATAACTAAAAGGTTATGATCGTTTGCCAAATTACATTCCTCAAAGATAGGAGCTAATTCAAATTGATTAGGAGCAACCTCATTGTGACGAGTTTTTACTGGAATGCCTAATTTTAAAGATTCAATTTCAAGTTCCTTCATGAACATAGCTACGCGCCCAGGTATTGAACCAAAATAATGATCTTCAAGTTGCTGGTTCTTCGCACTGTCATGCCCCATCAAAGTACGGCCTGTCATCAAAAGATCAGGACGAGCCGCATATAGTCCTTCATCTACTAGAAAATATTCTTGCTCCCAACCTAAATTTGCAGTAACTTTTGTAACATTCTCATCAAAATATTTACAAACATCAGTAGCTGCATTATTTACAGCACGAAGGGCTTTCAAAAGAGGTGCCTTATAATCAAGCGACTCACCTGTATAAGAAATAAAAATAGTAGGGATACATAGCGTATCATCTACAATAAATGCAGGCGAAGAAGGATCCCAAGCTGAATAGCCACGTGCTTCAAAAGTATTACGAATACCACCATTAGGAAAACTAGAAGCATCAGGTTCTTGTTGTACAAGTAGTTTACCATCAAATTCTTCTACCATGCCACCTTTGCCATCATGCTCTACAAATGCATCATGCTTCTCAGCTGTACCTTCTGTAAGAGGTTGAAACCAATGAGTATAATGGGTTACACCATTTTCCATCGCCCATTTTTTCATACCTGCTGCTACTAAATCCGCAACTTCACGATCAAGGGGAGTTCCATTATCAATCGAATTGATAAGTTTCTGATAAACTGCGCTAGAAAGATACTTAAACATCTTTGCACGATTGAATACTAGTTCTCCATAATACTCTGATACTGGCTTTTCAGGAGTAGGTACCTCTACAGCCTTCTTTTTAAAAGCTGTTTCTACAACTTTAAATCTTAATTCAGACATAATTTCTTGTGTTAGATTGTTATTATTGTTTTGTTTGTTAATTATATTTATTTCTTAATTATATTATATATTTGAACTGAAAGTTTATAGTAACAAAAGTACTATTTTCCAAGAGAACCACAAACTTTCAGCCCTAATTTTAATGAATTTATTTAAAAAGGATAAACCTTTTATAGTTTAAGCATTATAAGCACTCTCACCATGCTCATAAATATCCAATCCTTCGTCTTCGACACGCTGTAGAACACGCAAGCCATGCACTTTGTCGAGAAGTTTAAATACTATAAAGCCCATCAATAATGCCCATAAAGCAATTACTACAGCCCCGAACACTTGAGCTAGCAAAAAATGAGCATCACCCGAATAGAATAAACCATTAGTGGTGCTAAAAAAGCCAGTAAGAATTGTTCCTAAAGAACCACAGACACCGTGTACAGAACTTGCCCCAACGGGATCGTCTATTTTCAGAACACTATCAATAAATTCTACAGAGTAAATCATAATAGTTCCACAAATGGCACCAATGAGAGTAGCACCTACAGGAGAAACGAGATCACAACCTGCAGTAACTCCTACTAATCCAGCTAATACACCATTTAAACTTAATGAAAGAGAAGGCTTTCCATATTTCCACCAACTAATAATCAATGCTAAAAGTCCACCAGCACAACCTGCTAAGTTTGTTGTAAGGAACACATGCGAAATTGCAAGTCGATTAGCCTCACCTGAAGCTGCTAACTGAGATCCTGGATTGAAACCAAACCAACCGAACCAAAGAATAAAGACACCCAAAGCTGCAATTGTAAGGTTATGACCGGGAATCGCACGAGGCTTACCATCTTTTCCATATTTGCCAATACGAGGCCCTAAAATGATTGCGCCAACCAAAGCAACCCAACCGCCAACACTATGTACAATAGCCGAACCTGCAAAATCATGGAATACAGCACCAAAAGTATTCATCATAAAGCCACCCTCATCACCATTCATGAGCCAACCTCCACCCCAAGTCCAATGACCTGATACAGGATAGATTATCACACTAATACAAACTGTATAAGCGAGGTACATGGAGAATTTCGTTCGCTCTGCCATAGCACCAGATACAATTGTTGCAGAAGTTGCACAAAATACTGTTTGGAATATTAAAAAGCCTTCAATAGGAAGTGCTGTTACATCTTTTAAGCTATTAAAGTTAAAGAAATGAGGAAATCCAATAAAATCTCCAGCTCCAAACATTAATCCAAAACCAATAAACCAAAAAAGAAGTGACCCTAAAACATAGTCCATCAAATTCTTCATCAGAATATTAGCTGTATTCTTTGTTCTTGTAAAACCAGCCTCTACAAGAGCAAAACCAGCTTGCATGAAAAACACAAGAGTTGCTGCAAGCAGCATCCAAACCGTATCTATGGACATCGACAAATCGGTGATGTTATCAATCGTTGCAGGCGCTACTACGTCTGCTAAAAATAATGTGTTCATATTTATATATTTTCCGTTATTTTACTTTTCTCCTAAAAGAATTATTTAGCACTCTCCTCTTGTTCTGCATTATAAAGAGCAATATCTCCTCTTTCTTGCGTGCGAATACGCACTACATCTTCAACAGGAATCACAAAAATACGGCCATCGCCAATTTCTCCAGTATGCCCAGCTTTCGTAATTGCAGCAATCGTACGTTCTACATTTTTATCACGAACGACAATGCTAATAAGCATTCTTTCAATATAACTTGTGTCATATACCACACCACGATAAATACGTCCCTCACGAGATTTCCCTACGCCTCTTACTTCATAGAAAGAGAACCATTCAATATCTGCGGCTAAAAGAGCCTCTTTTACATCCTCAAACTTTGTTTTACGAATGATAGCTTCAATTTTTTTCATACCCATGTCTTTTTGCGTTATTTTATTCTATATATAGAACTTCCTTAGAAAGTCATTCCAGCTACAAGATAAGTTCTATCCTTTGCAGGAGATACAATTGCTTGCACATAGAATGGGAATCCCTTAATCTCTTTTGTAGCTTTAATAGAAACATCCATTACATCAAAAGCTTTTGTACCATAGTATTCTGAATCAAAAGCAGAAGCACCTATTGCAGGAGCTAATGCAATATCTCCAACCTTGAAACTATAAGATGCATTAACATAGGTAGAAAAATGCTGATCGCCATTTACTTTATCCATATTTCCAGCAAGCATTGTAGCTGCAGAGAGAGTTAACGGAATCTTCTTAAAGCTATATGAAAGCGCTCCTTCAAGTAAATGATTAGCTTTCCATTCACCATATCTAGTGCCTTCGCCATAGCTAATATCATCGGGCTCCAGCACCACGTTATTAAAAAAATAGTCAGTCAGGCTAATGCCAAATCCTGCTATTTTATAGCCAAGAGTCACATCAAACTCCTTAACATTAAAATCTTGGATACTAGCAGACCCCCATGCACTAAGGGAAAGACCTTTGTAAGAAAAGCCTAAAGTTGGCTGAATAGATGCACCAGAAAGCTGATCCATACCACGCCATACATAGCGACTTACAACATCAGCACCTAAAGATGCTTCTACCTTGTCCTGAGCTTTTACACTAGACAATGAACAAATGGCTGCAAAAGCCATACAAAGTGATAATTTTACCGTTTTCATCTTGATTTTTTATTAAAGGGTTAATAATAAAATAATTAATTGTGTTTGTGTTATATATTTTCTTGATCGAATGCAATCTATACTTTCCGTTAATTTACATCATTACCGTTCTTATCTTAATCCACGATTTATGGTATCGGCAAACCTCTTTTATTTTATTTTTTTACATCCAATTTCTAAGACGCTTCACAGCTTCTTCGCAATCTTCTCGTTGACCGAATGCGGTTAAACGAAAATAACCTTCACCACTTGGCCCAAAACCGACACCTGGGGTTCCTACTACATTAAGATCATAAAGAAGTTGATCGAAAAACTTCCAAGAAGAAACTCCCTCAGGAGTTTTCACCCAAAGATAAGGAGCATTTACACCTCCATAAACTTTTAAGCCAATAGCCTCCAATCCTTCTTTCATAATCTTAGCATTTGCCATATAGTAATCAATAACTTCACGAACTTGCACTTTCCCTTCAGGAGAGTAAACTGCTTCAGCACCACGTTGAGTTATGTAAGAAGTGCCATTAAAC
>JAGPIY010000065.1 GCA_018054715.1 Bacteroidaceae bacterium | reverse complement strand
CACTCCTCCACCTGCGCATATAACTGTACCAAAATTCTCTATATGGGTAGCCTGTCCTAGCGGACCTACTACGTCGGTAATATAGTCCCCTTCGTTCAGTTCGCAGAGGCGGGTTGAAGAAAGTCCGACTTCTTGAATCACTAAGGTTATTGTACCCTTTTTCTCGTCAGCACCTGCAATGGTAAGGGGCATACGTTCACCTTTTTCACCCACGCGGATGATCACGAAATGTCCTGCCTTGCGTGAGCGCGCAATCAAAGGAGCTTCTACTTCCAGTTTAAAAACCTTTTCAGAGAATTTTGTTTTACTTACTATTCTGTTCATCGCTTATTATTCTTTTTGGTTAATCTAATTAGCTGATAATGTCAAAGCCGCAGTATGGAACCAATGCTTTGGGTATGCGGATGCCGTTGGGCGTCTGATTGTTTTCCAAAAGTGCTGCTACAATACGTGGTAAAGCTAGAGCCGAGCCATTTAAGGTGTGGCAAAGTTCTGTCTTTTTGTCAGCATTGCGATAGCGGCATTTTAGTCGATTAGCTTGATAACTTTCGAAGTTGGATACCGAACTGACTTCCAACCAACGTTTTTGTGCAGCAGAGAAAACTTCGAAGTCGAAAGTGATGCTCGAGGTGAAGCTCATGTCGCCACCACAAAGACGGAGGATACGGTAGGGAAGTTCTAATTTTTGCACTAGGTTCTCTACGTGTGCTATCATCTCATCGAGCGATTGGTAAGAATGTTCGGGCTTGTCGATGCGAACAATTTCTACTTTATTAAATTGATGCAGGCGATTCAATCCACGCACATCTTTGCCGTACGAACCCGCTTCTCTACGGAAGCAAGCTGAATAAGCACAATTCTTAATAGGCAGTTCGTCCTCATTAAGAATCACGTCGCGATAGATATTTGTTACGGGAACTTCAGCTGTAGGGATTAAGTAGAGATCATCTTGATTGTCGTGATACATTTGGCCTTCCTTGTCAGGAAGTTGTCCGGTACCATAACCGGAAGCCTGATTCACTACGTATGGAGGTTCGATTTCTAAGTAACCGGCATCACGTGCTTCATCTAAGAAGAAGTTGATCAAGGCACGTTGTAAGCGGGCTCCTTTTCCTTTGTAAACAGGAAATCCAGCACCTGCAATTTTTACGCCAAGTTCAAAATCGATGAGGTCGTATTTCTTTGCCAGCTCCCAGTGTGGAAGAGCGTCTTCTCCAAATTCAGGAACAATGCCTCCCATTCTTTCAACTTTATTATCATCTGCACCATAGCCTTCAGGTACTGATTCGTTGGGTAAGTTGGGAATGGTATATAGAATTTCAGTTAGTGCAGCTTCTGCTTCTGCTTTTTGAAGTTCAATCGTTTTATTACCTTCTTTGAGTTCTGCAACCCGGGCTTTAGCGGCTTCTGCTTCCTCCTTTTTGCCTTCTTTCATAAAAATCCCGATTGATTTAGCTAACGAATTAGCTTCTGCCAAGCCTTTGTCTAACTCGTTTTGCGAGGCACGACGTGTCTTGTCCAATTCTATAACTTTGTCAATGGTCTCTTTGGCATTCTTGAAATGCTTTTTTTCAAGACCTTTGAGCACTTCTTCGGTCTTTTCTGTGATTACTTTGATGGTAAGCATATCTAATTAGATTATATATTCTACTAAAATTGCGACAAAGTTACCCTTTTTTATGCAGAAAAACAAAAAAAACAATCAAAATGTGAGCACTTTAGTCTCTTTCCCATCTTAATAATGTTTGTTTTATTTCTGCTCCCCAACGATATTGTCCGATAGAGCCATTTGCAAGGATAACTCGGTGACAGGGAATAAGTAGCGCTATTTTGTTTTTAGCAATTGCACTTGCTACCGCACGGGTGGCACGCGGCATTTGTATGTATGCTGCCAGTTCGTGATAAGAACAAGTTGTGCCGTATGGAATGCTCAGTAAAGCCTTCCATACGGTAACTTGAAAATCAGTTCCTTGTAGCACCAATGTAATTTCGGAAGTGTCATCCGAAAGAATCTGTTGAATGACAGTATTAGCTAATTCGTCGTTACGTTTCCAAGGGAGTGTAAACCCTTCTAAATACTGGATGAAACTCAATTCATATACGCTTTCTTTCCAAAAAGAAATTGCACAATTCCCGAAAGGAGTTTTTGCAATTCCCCACTGTAGTTGTTCCTTGCATATTTCCGTATCTTTTGCAATAATTAGTTTTATAGGGTTGAGCTTCATAGATGGATTGTTTAGGTTGCCAATTTATTTTTATTGCTCTAATTCTCTTGATAATAGATTCTTTTTACTCGATCGGATACACTTGTTAAAATCTCGTAGGGAATCGTATCAAGCAGATCAGAAAGTACCGTAACAGGTTGCTCTTTCCCGAAGATTACTACCGAATCACCTTCTTTACAAGGGATGTCTGTCACATCAATCATTGCTACATCCATACAAATATTTCCGACATAAGGCGCCGGCTGCCCATTCACAAAGCAGCAAGCATGGCGATTTCCCAAGTGACGGTCGAGCCCATCGGCATATCCGATAGGTATATCAGCGATGCGACTAGTACGCGTAAGCACTCCCTTTCTGCTGTAACCCACTGTCTCAGTAGCCGGTACCTCTCGAATCTGTAAAATAGTAGTTCGCAAGGTACTTACATTATTAATAATGGAGTTGTCGATAGCACTGACTCCATATAGTCCGATGCCTAAGCGTACCATATCATATTGATAAGCAGGGAAACGCTCGATGCCCGCCGAATTCAAGATGTGACGTAATATTTTATGTGAAAAGGCCTTCTGTAGGAGACTGGAGGCGTGATCGAAAATAGCAATTTGCTGTAGCGTAAAATCATCGAACTTAGGGCTGTCGCTACCTACCAGATGTGAGAACACCGATCGCGGAAGAACAGAACTCTGCCCTTTTAGAATTTCAATAAGCTTTGGTAGTTCATCCGGATTAAAGCCCATGCGATGCATCCCGGTATCAATCTTAATATGAATCGGGTAGTGCGTAATACCTTGGTGCTCTGCTGCTGTAATCATGGCTTCTAGCAGACGGAAATTGTACACCTCGGGCTCTAGTCGATAATCGAATAGAGTCTGAAAGGAAGACATCTCCGGATTCATGATGATG
The DNA here is from genome assembly GCA_018054715.1 of Bacteroidaceae bacterium. GTDB lineage: Bacteria > Bacteroidota > Bacteroidia > Bacteroidales > Bacteroidaceae > UBA1794. The sequence goes on along the minus strand of JAGPIY010000065.1, from coordinate 6,575 downwards.
ATATTAGCCGTAATTCCTGCCTTACGTAACGCGGAACCTTCGTCGGCTACTGCTACTGCAAGGTAGTCGATGCGGTGATCTTGAAGCGTCTTGGCAACCTCTTTGCTTCCAGCTCCATACGCAGAGGCTTTCACCATGCAGATCATTTTAGTTTCAGGGCGCAAGAAGCTTCGGAAGTGATTTACATTGTCCACAATTGCATCTAAATTAATCTCTAGAATTGTTTCATGTACTCGTAATTCCAATAACTCGCTAATCTCTTCGAAACGGAACTTGCGTGAACCTTTCAATAAAATAATTTCATCGTGAAGATTTGCAAAAACATCACTTGCTAAGAAAGCTTCAGTAGAAGGAAAAAAGTAATGTTCCATCTGAAATTGCCCTTGAGCAATGTATTCACCAATGCCGATTAATTTATGGATGCCTCTATTCTCTGTGAGTTGAGCCACCTTATTATATAAGGACTTTGGACTTTCACCGGTTTGTTGTAAGTCTGATAGAATTACTGTGCGATGAAGTCCTTTTCCCTCTGATCGGCGGTGCAGTGCGTTAAGTGCAATGTCGAGTGAAGCCAAGTCGGAATTATAACTGTCGTTTATGATTATGCATCCGTTTTTCCCTTCTTTAACTTCTAGGCGCATAGCTACCGGTTCCAGCTTCTCCATTCTTTCTGCAATTATTTCAGGAGTGAGCTCTAGTAGCAAAGCTGTCGCTAAACAATGAAGGGAATTTTCAAGCGAAGCTTCATCTGTAAATGGAATAGTATAACATCCTTCTATTTTCTCCTTCTTATAAAAGTAGAAAATACGAAGAAATTCATCCGTTCGTTCAACTCTTTTTATGAACAGTGGGGCATCAGTATTGTGAAAAGACCAGCCTAAAAGTTGGGCTTTTAATTCGGTCTTTTCCAATTGTGCACTTATCAGTTTGTCGTCAGCATTGTAAATAAGTGTTTTACAGTTCTTGAAGAGCTGTAGCTTTTCTGTGCATTTTTGTGCTTTCGATTCAAAGTTTTCTTGGTGTGCATCGCCAATATTAGTCAGAATACCCACTGTTGGTGATACGATGGGCGTCAATCGTTCCATTTCTCCTACTTGTGAAATACCGGCTTCAAAGATTGCAAGTTCATCATTCTCTTTTAGTTGCCAAACGCTTAAAGGTACACCAATTTGAGAATTATAGCTTCGTGGAGAGCGAGTGATATGATGATATTTTGCACTTAGTATTTGTGCCAACCATTCCTTTACAATTGTTTTTCCATTGCTTCCGGTAATACCTATCACCGGAATATGAAAAGTAGTACGATGTCGTTGTGCCAAAATTTGTAGCGCTTGCAATGGATCTGCTACAAGCAAAAAGTTCGCATCAGCGAAAGAGCGGCTTTGAGTAGCCGCAGGCAAGGTATGAGTAACGAAGTTACGTACCCCTCGTGCATACAATTCGGGCAGATAGTTTTGTCCGTCTCCGCGATTCGTTTTTAAGGCAAAAAATAAAGTTTCTTCAGGGAAGCAAAGAGACCGACTGTCTGTAAGCAGCCAATCAATTTGAGCAGCACGGTTGCCGTACTGCTCTGCCTGTAGAAGAGATCCGATTTGTTTAATAGAATAAGACATATCCTTAAGAATTCGTATAGGGGTATCGTTTTTTTAGTTCGTCCATTTTGTCTTTTTTTGCTTGCTCGAACTTTCTACAGGCTTCTGTGTCGGAATGAAAGACCTCATGATTCAGCATGGAGGTTAATTCGCTGAACTCTTTAGCAGCTTGTAAAGTCTGTTGGGTAAAATAGGTTTTACTAAATACATCCCAAATATAATCTACTGCGGTAGATGAGGGATGTAGCATATCACTGTCGTAGAAGCGATAGTCACGTAGATCATCCATCATAATCTCGTACGAAGGGAAGTAACTAAGCTGCTCGGGGAACATCTGGCAAATTTCCTCTGCAGCAAGTAAAAGGATGGCCTTGCTTAGTTGATTTTCCTGCATGCCATCGCGGAGGTGGCGTATCGGACTAACCGTTAATATAACTTTTAATTTGGGGTTTATCTCCCAGATTTTTGCTAGTAAATTGGCATAAGTAGTTACAATCTCTTCGGTTTCAATTCTCTTTCGAATAAAGTAAGATGCAGGGAGTTTGTGACAGTTCGCTACTAGCTGAGGAGTGTCTGTATTTTTTGTTAGAAAATAAGCATAACTGCTTCCCCATGTGATGACTAACGTTTCTGCCGATTCTAGGCTTTTTACACCTTCGTGAAAGAAATAATTCAGATTATCCAATGCTCCTTCTCGGTAAGAATCGTCAAATCTTCCATGGTGCATCCAACTGATCCAAAGATCTTGATGCTTAAAAAGTTCTTTAGCTTCGAACTCTCTTTTCGAAAGCAATCTTTCTAGGCTAGCTGCAATAGAAAGTGGGTTAAAAAGAATTCCAAATGGATTTAATGTCGCAGAGAAGTACGAATCTAATAATTTATATCCAATAGATTCTGAAAAACAGGATCCGATTAATAAAATTGGTTTGTGGTGGGAAATCTTTATCGGACTCTCTCCAAGCTTAATAGTGGTTCTAAATTCACTCATTTTGTGGCTCTTAGTTGATTCCTTATTGAATTAGTTCCTGCAAGAGGAAAATAATTCTGGCAAAAGTACGAATTTTACTTAATATTTTGTACTTTTGCGGCAAATTTATTTTGAACATGGCAGATGAAAATGTATATAAATTGCTGAAAGCTCTCAATTGTCCTTCTGATTTACGCGCGCTTGGCGTTGATCGATTAGAAGAGGTCTGTTATGAGTTGAGGCAAGATATTATTCGCGAGCTTTCAACTAACCCGGGTCATTTTGCGGCAAGTTTGGGTGTGGTCGAGTTGACGGTAGCTTTACATTATGTATATAATACCCCCTACGACAAATTAGTATGGGACGTGGGGCATCAAGCTTATGGGCATAAAATTCTTACCGGACGACGTGACAAATTTTCTACAAATCGTAAATTAGGAGGCATTCGTCCATTTCCTTCTCCTCAGGAAAGTGAATACGATACATTTACCTGTGGGCACGCTAGCAATTCTATTTCTGCAGCCTTGGGTATGGCAGTGGCTGCTAAATTACAAGGTCGCGAAGATCAAAATGTAGTTGCCATTATTGGAGATGGCTCGATGAGTGGAGGTTTAGCTTTTGAAGGACTTAACAATGCTTCTACCATACCGAACGATTTGCTTATTATCTTAAACGATAATAATATGTCGATTGATCGTAGCGTAGGCGGCATGAAAGATTACTTGGTTAACTTAACAACCAGTGCACCTTATAATCGTGCTCGTTTTAAACTTTCGCAACTCTTTACAGGGTGGGGAATTTTAAATGAAGAACGTCGTAGGGCGCTGATTCGTTTTAATAACTCCCTAAAATCGCTTATCACCCACCAACAAAATATTTTCGAGGGACTTAATATACGTTATTTTGGTCCGATAGACGGACATGATATTGTGGGTCTGGTAAAGGTGCTGCGTGATATAAAGAAGATGAGAGGGCCTAAACTCCTACATATTCATACCACTAAAGGCAAAGGTTTTGAACCGGCAGAGCGAGCTGCTACCGTATGGCATGCACCGGGTCGCTTTGATCCGGTAACCGGCCAGCGCAAGTCTGATTTCCTGGATGGTATTCCTCCTCGTTTTCAGGATGTCTTTGGAGAGACCCTCCTCGAATTAGCACAGCAAAACCCTCTGATCTATGGAATAACTCCTGCTATGCCTACCGGCTGTTCGATGAATGTTTTAATGAAAGCATTACCTCATCGTGCTTTCGATGTAGGAATAGCGGAAGAACATGCTGTGACCTTTTCGGGTGGAATGGCTAGTGCAGGATTGCTCCCTTTCTGCAATATTTATAGCAGCTTCATGCAGCGTGCAGTAGATAATTTAATCCACGATGTGGCTTTACAGAATTTGAACGTTGTGCTATGCTTGGATCGTGCCGGACTTGTGGGTGAAGATGGCCCTACGCATCATGGCGTTTTCGATTTAGCTCTGTTACGTCCAATCCCGAACTTAACGATTTCTTCACCTTATGATGAACGAGAGCTTCGCAGTTTGATGTATACAGCACAGCTTCCTAATAAAGGTCCTTTTGTGATTCGCTATCCACGTGGGCGAGGACAACTAGTCGATTGGTGCTGTCCTTTTTCTGAAATACAAATCGGGAAAGGGCGTTGCCTTAAGGAAGGAACCGATATTGCTGTAATAAGCCTTGGCCCTATTGGTACAGAGGCGGCAAAAGCAATTGGTGAGAACCCTGCTGTAGCACATTATGATTTACGCTTTTTAAAACCGCTCGATGAAGAAATGCTTCATTCTATAGGCCAGAAATTTAATAAAATTCTAACCGTAGAAGATGGCGTTCTTAAGGGAGGCATGGGGAGTGCAATAGAGGAGTTCATGGCTGCTAATAATTATCATCCTACACTTCGTTGCGTGGGGGTACCCGATCATTTTGTAGAACATGGTACGGTTCCTGAATTGTATCATATTTGTGGTATGGATTCCGAAGCTATTTCTCAAAAAATAGAGGAATTAAGCTCTTTTTGATATTCTGGGATTAAACCTTCCAACCCTTCAGCATTAACGTATAACTAGCTGATTCATAAACTATAAAAAGCTGAAGAGTTCTACTAGAACCCTTCAGTACCTTTCAGCAAATATCTTTTAGATCATCGGTTGCAAACAAACCACGCGATAGCGGTTGCCCTGCTTCGTGTGCACACGCTCCACCCCCAGTCTAGCCAATGTTCTGCCTAACGAAGTAAGCGAAATGCTCTGTCGCAAAGCCGCGGCGTTGAACCGTCGCATCCGTTGAAGAAGGGTAGCCGCAGAAAGCAACTCACACGCTTCGTCGGGATCTGCCGCACGAAAATGATCCAGAAACACTTCCTGTTCCGCAGGCACCCGGTAGAATGCCTCATTGTTGCGCTGTATCGCGTGCTCTTCCTCTTTATTAAACCAATATCGCTCGCCTGCTTGAATTTCCGCTTTCAGTTGCGCAAAGACCTGCTCATAAGCAATCGGAGAAACATCAATAACCCCTTTCACCTCCACGCACAGAAAACGGCGGCTACCCGTAGGGTCGTTCAGCAAATCGCGACGGTTAGCAGTGCCAATGAACGAAGCCACGCGAGGCAGAGCACGAAAAAATCGCTGATGCGGGCGGCGCAAAGAGAGCCCCGAAAGTTGCATCAAATTCTTCAACAGCGCTGTACGACGGGGAGTTGTCAGCAATCGATCGAACTCATCGAGATTGATTAATCCATATTCCGATAGTTTTCGTTCCGCCTGACTTTCCGCCTGCAAGTCGAAGCTGTCTGTATAGTAACGGCGTAACACAGGCGGCATAAGCAACTTGCAGAACGTCGACTTATGTGTGCCCTGTTCGGCACTCACCAACAGAGGCGCTACACTATTGGCATGCAACGTATCTACCTGCATCCATTGCGCCGTAAGAGCCAACATCCAGCGATGAAAACCCTCCACCCAAAGCGGCAGATCACTCACTCTGCAGGCTAGCGGGGAAATACGATTTACTCCGTCCCAAACGGGTAAATGCGCTAGATAATCAGTAAAAGGGTGATAACCTGAAATACGGTCGGACTGCACATAGCGCACTACATCGCGATCCCACACAGGCAAGCCCGCTTCGCGTGCTGCAAGGCACATCCCATTGAGCACTCGTGGCAGCAACGGGCGAAAAGGTTTCAGAGGTGTTTCTTTCGACATTGCGGAAGATGAATCCAACGGTCGATACTCCGTTTCATCCGTCAGTACATTATAACGAAAGGTGTACCTTTTTTGTAGGAAATCGGTAATGTCGTCAGCATTTCTGCTAAAGGTTGATTCCCGTACTTGTGTTTGACTTTGAAGAACTCTACGAAAGGAGCGCTTGAAGCGACTCCAATAGTTTGAAAAAAGTTTTTTTAATTGCATAACATATAAGTTTTTTAATTCTTTCAAGTTTCTAATTCTTTCGGATACAAAGTTAGAGCATCAGAAAGCCTTTTGCAAATACTTCCCTCATTAAGTTTTATCGCCAAGAGGAAGCTGAAATAATCGAATTTTCAAAGAGATGTTTGCAACTTTTCATGCGCAACAAAGAGATTACTGCCAGCTGTTAAATTCATTTTTGCCAATTGTTGAATATGAATTCGCCAATTGGCAAAAATGAATTCAACAGCTGGCATTCGCTACTTTGATGACTGGCTTATTCTATTTACAAGATTAAGGGTAGAAAAAGAGCTGCAAAAGAGGGGAAAGGAAGCTTTTTCATTGCGGAATAAATGTTCAAGAACAAATTATTCAATCTATTTCCCCAAAAAATATAAGCAGGAATAATTGCGAAAGCACTTAGAAATTCATTAATAACGCTGAATAGTTTGATTTTTCAAACTATTCAGCGTTATTTGTCTATTATACAGTTGCTTAATAAATGTATGAAAGGTGAAGAGTTGTTTCTAACTACCTTTGTTGATAGAGCTACCACCACTTTTCTGCATCTCTGTTCTCATCTCTGGATGACTTATAGAA
>JAGPIY010000228.1 GCA_018054715.1 Bacteroidaceae bacterium | reverse complement strand
TGTGGCTCATCAGCGATATCAACCATGCGCTCAAAAAGGAGTGCCATACGAAATAACATGGTGGATTCATTATCCATCTCATAGGCTTCATCTGTTTCTACAAGGTCTATAAACTCGCCGTCCAATACTTTTTGAATATCAACCATTGTACGCCCTTGTAATTGATGCATAGTAAGAGCTAAAATAGGTATTAGTAAGGTTAAAATGATCGGCGAATAACGAGTTAATCGTTTTAGGTCGCCTATCTTTAGCAACGCGCCTACTATCAGTAAAAATAAAAAAACAAGAACTGCAGAACGCGATAAAGGAAGAAATACAGAAATAATTAATAAGATAGTAGGCCATTTTCCATATTTAGTCTTTAACGATTCGGTGAAAATAAGGATAAAGGCAAATGGGTAAAGCAATAAACTCGGACTATTATAAAAACGATGAATAAAGCCTACGCCTTGTCCTTCAAGTGCATCCTGTAACAAGGGCACTCCTGTGAACGCTTGCAAGGCAAAAAGGATACATAAAAAAAGAGTTATAATAAAAAGCGCATACAGTATTTTAGTAAATTGCTCTTGAGTAATACGACGAATTACAAAATAGGAAAATATTACAAAAAAGCCACGTGAAGTACGTATTATTTCTGCTATAGGAATGTGATAATAGAAGAAACTAGCTCCCATGCATACACACAGTAGAATGAAATAACCTAGCAATATTTTACTGGCAGGATTATGAGGTATGAAATCCGGGTAACGAAGCAATCCATACACAAAAAGTATTACTGTGTAGAGAAATGCAAAATCCATCGATTTATTAAACCCAATAAAAGTTTCAAAAAGGGGATATGGCACTAGTTGAAAGCCATCAGTCAAAAAAAAGAAAAAAAGGAGCACCGAAGAAACTCGATGCCCTATTATATATAATAAAATGGATAATATGAGAATTGGGATAAACAGCATATTAAGCGTTTATTTCTGTAATTTCTCCACTAGGTAGATCAATTGCTTCTTCGTCTTTTCGGCGAATCGATTTTACAAAAAGTAGACTGTAAACAGCAACTGCCATAAAAGCCCCTCCAACAAGTCCTACTGCAGTAGCTTTCACCAGACCAAATCGCTTGCGAGATAATGGATAGCGAGGCTTATCAATCACCTCAATTAAAGGAGTATTTGTCCCCATAGAGAGACGCGCCATCTCTAAGTTCTTTCTCAGCTCTGCGTAGGTTGTTGCCAACAATTGTACTTCTGTCGTTTTTTGAAGCACTCCCACAGAGCTTACTTGACGAATTGAATTGGGAATTACATCGGCAGCAGAGGCTCTTGCACCCAACGCTATTACATAAAGACGTTTTATAGAATCAGCTTCATGCTCTAAACGTTCATAGCTTTCACGCGAACGTTTCGTCTTTGTTTGAATGTAATATGCACCCGCCTCACTCATTAAATTTTCCACAAAATGTTTGGAGAATGTTTCATCTTCTGAAACAAAGCTTATATCACCAATACTAAGTTTCTTGCTACGCTTTGCTACTGTCAATTGCTTCTTTAGAATCAATCCTGTAATATTCTTCAAAACACTATCTTGCATGCGTGAAAAGGTTTCACGATTTTGATGTAATGGATAGTTTAAATGATGCAATGGATTTTCTTTCTCTAGTTCATCCCAAGATTTCTGCATCCCAGACACTTTAATAAAGTGATTCAGCAAATTCGTTGATTGAGCATTAATGGTATCAGGACGAAGCAATGCTTTCTCTACCATGAATTGAGAAACCAATAATTCAAAAAGGTTATCGCCTCCAAAAGCCCCTGAAGAGCTACCACCTAAACTGAATCCAAATGAAGATGCTATATCTGCAATTCCTCCACTACCACTGTCCTCACTCTGCATTGCAAAGCTCAATGTAGCAGTGTATTCGGGGCGAATAATAAACGAGGCCGCAATACTTATTGAAAAGACTGTACAAAATACAAGTGAAAGCCCTATCTTGTGAGTTCTTAAATATTTTTTCCATTCCGCATAATTACTCTTCAAAACTCCAAGAGAGACATATTCAGGCTGTTTTTCCATAATACTATAATAATATTCGCGTTACTTAAATAAACTAACAATAATAGCAGCTACTGAAACTAAACTCGTCGAGACACCAATCGTCTCAGCCGTAGTCATTTTCTCCTTTATAGGCTTTTCCGGAATCACAATTCGAGAACCTGGAAACACCTTTGGATAAGATCTAATTCCAAAGAAAGAAGAGGTAGCATCAACCGCCCCATTAGCATGTACTACATAAGAACCTTTTTTCCAGGCTTTACTGCTATAGCCCCCAGATTCTTTCACATATTTCTTAAGTGAGTGACCTTTTTTATAAGATACTGCATTCGAATGCATCACCTCACCATCCACATATACTAATTCTAGTTTCTGAGGAATACTAATTGAATCGCCTGCAGAAATTAACAAATCGTACCTCGAACCTGGATTCTGCAATGCTTTCTCAAGATCAATACCTACTAAATCCGTTTCGCGAACAAGGCTTTTTCGAGCCTCAAGAGAATCACGATTGCTTCTATTTGTGTTCACTTTATTGCTTAGCTGATCAGCTAATTGTGATAGCATCCTCTTTTCGGCATCACTAAGATTACGTTTTCTAATCAAAAAAGCTCCATTTGCATATGCATAATTAGTTAAGCCACCAGCCATTCCTATTAAATCCGTAAGACGCTGTTCCTTACTCAAAAGCACATAGTCACCAGGATATCTAACCTCTCCCACGATGCTTACCTTTTTCATATCCTCTAATCCATATTGCGAACGAACAATTACACGATCATTCCTTTGGAGCGCAAAATTAGAAGCCTCATCATTGAAATTTAAGTCGTGATCTATTTTAAACTTAAATTTCTCCGCTTTCTGTTTGCCATCCTTTAAATTATTCTCATCAATAAGTTGTCTGTAGACTTCAATTTCATTTACATCGGCACTGGAATA
>JAGPIY010000064.1 GCA_018054715.1 Bacteroidaceae bacterium | reverse complement strand
AAGCTACGCGGCATTGAGAAGAAAGAGTACGATGCCAAACTATTTCTCGAAGAACTGAAAGAGATGGTCACCGAAATTGTACAAAAAGTGTTGACTTCACAAGCTCGGAGAATTACTGCCGTTGAAACTGATACTAAAAAGACTGCCGAAAAAGGAAAGAAAGAAACTACTGCCACTACTAAGAAACGCGCAGCGGGGGAAAAGCAAAAGGCAGCTTCTTCAAAAAAGGGAATAGTTCAACCTGAAACGACTTCTGCTCAAATTATAGCTTCCCCAAGCGAACAATCTAAAGAGGCAGCTCCTTCAACCTCCACTCCCTCTTGGCGTGAAGGAGATCCTTGTCCGCTTTGCGGCAAAGGACACATCTTACGCGGACGTAACGCTTTTGGCTGCTCAGAATGGAAAAATGGCTGTACTTGGCGACAAACTTTCAGCTAAAGAAGACACTTCCTTCGGCTTCTTATTAAGCAATGTTACTGATCTTATCTAGTAGCGTTGCTTTTCTTGTTTTAATAAGCCGTAGGGCAAAAATCAGTAAGCCGTAGGGCTATTTTATTTTTACCCTACGGCTTACTGAAATGTATTCTACAGCTTACCAATAGAACATCTGCATCACTATTAAAAAAGATCCGCAGGTAAATTCCTTTTGTAAGGGATCTATCTGCGGATTTATCTTTATAGAAATCGGGAAAGCTACGATTACATCATGCCACCCATGCCGCCCATGCCGGGAGCACCCATTGGCATTTCGGGTTTATCTTCTTTCTTTTCTACAATGACACACTCGGTAGTAAGGAACATACCTGCAATAGAAGCTGCATTTTCAAGTGCTACGCGAGTTACCTTTGCAGGATCAACTACGCCGGCAGCATGCATATTCTCATAAACATCAGTACGAGCATTGTAACCAAAGTCGCCTTTGCCTTCACGTACTTTTTGTACCACAACAGCACCTTCTTTTCCTGCATTGGCTACGATCTGGCGAAGCGGCTCCTCAATAGCACGTTTTACAATCTCTACACCAGTTGTTTCGTCAGCATTGTCGCCGGTTAAACCTTCCAATGATTCAATTGCGCGGATGTAAGCTACACCACCACCGGCAACGATACCTTCTTCGATAGCTGCACGAGTTGCACACAAAGCATCATCTACACGATCTTTCTTCTCTTTCATCTCTACTTCAGAAGCAGCACCCACATAAAGTACAGCTACACCACCGGCTAATTTAGCGAGGCGTTCTTGCAACTTCTCTTTGTCGTAATCGCTCTTCGTAGCTACAATCTGAGCTTTAATTTGATCTACACGTGTTTTAATGTTTTCACTTTCTCCTTTGCCGTTTACAATGGTAGTATTATCCTTTGAGATAGAAACCTTCTCGGCAGTACCCAACATTTCGAGAGTAGCCTGTTCAAGTTTCAAACCTTTTTCTTCGCTAATTACTACACCACCGGTTAGGATGGCAATATCTTCCAACATTTCTTTTCTACGATCGCCAAAACCCGGAGCTTTCACTGCACAGATTTTTAGTTGAGTACGCAAACGGTTTACTACAAGTGTAGTTAGGGCTTCGCTATCTACATCCTCTGCTACAATTAACAAAGGGCGTCCGCTTTGTACAGCTGGCTCCAAAATAGGAAGCATGTCTTTCAAATTGGAAATCTTCTTGTCGTAAATCAGAATATAAGGATTTTCTTGTACACATTCCATCTTCTCGGTATCGGTCACAAAATAGGGAGAAAGGTAACCGCGATCAAACTGCATACCTTCTACTACTCCAATAGTAGTATCAGTGCCTTTTGCTTCTTCAATAGTGATTACACCATCTTTTGAGACCTTACGCATTGCATCTGCAATCAGCTTACCGATCACTTCATCGTTATTTGCTGAAACACGAGCTACTTGTTCAATCTTGTCGTAATTGTCGCCTACCATCTCGCTTTGTGCTTTGATGCTTGCAACTACTTTTATTACCGCTTTGTCGATACCACGTTTCAAATCCATTGGATTAGCACCTGCCGTTACGTTCTTTAGGCCTTCTGCAATAATAGATTGGGCAAGTACAGTAGCAGTGGTTGTACCATCACCTGCATCGTCACCGGTTTTCGAAGCGACTTCCTTTACAAGTTGTGCACCTGTATTTTTGAAAGGATCAGAAAGTTCGATTTCTTTTGCTACGGTTACACCGTCTTTTGTAATATGAGGTGCACCGAATTTCTTTTCAATGATTACATTGCGGCCTTTTGGACCTAGGGTTACTTTTACTGCATTTGCCAACTCGTCGACACCTTTTTTCAAACTGTCACGAGCTTCCATCGTAAATGAAATTTCTTTTGCCATGATTCTTTTAATGTTTTAAATTACCTAACTAATGTGAATTAACCGAGTACAGCGACTACATCGCTTTGACGCATGATGAGATACTTTGTACTATCCATCTCCAATTCGGTTCCGGCATACTTGCCATACAAAACTGTGTCGCCTACTTTGAGAATCATTTCTTCATCCTTGGTACCTTGTCCTACTGCTACCACTTCTCCCTTTTGAGGTTTTTCTTTTGCGGTATCGGGGATAATGATGCCGCCGATGGTTTTCTCTTCAGCCGCTGCGGGAATAATCAGCACACGGTCTGCTAATGGTTTAATGTTCATAATAGCTATAATTTTAAAAATTGGTTTCAGAAGAGGTTTCTGCGAAAACCATGCCAAATACAGTTTTTGGCAGAAAAAAATATGTTTATCGAGTATAGAAATCGATAATACGTTGCAATCCGCGTTGACAAACAGGACAAAATTCGGTAGCCTTATTAGTATTCATACGGCAATCAAGCATCGGACGCCAAACACCTTTCTGACTATATCCACCACCTTCATGCAAGCCTACAACTCCTTTATCATAAAGATCTTTCCATTTGCTGGCGAAATTCACTTGAGTCGTTATATTGGGTTCCCAAGGCTCTACGTTACGAGGATAAACCTCTACCACTTGTTCGGTAGCATAATAATATTCATCAGCTAATCCTCCAAAAGTATGCCCAAACTCATGTACCACAATAGTAGGTGTCAACACATCATGTGCATCACACAAAGTGAAAGAGTTATAGACTCCACCACCACCATAGCGACTACAGTTACCTAATACGATAATTTGTTCATAAGGAATTCCGGCTAAAGCATTGTTTATTTCGGGGATAGCACTGCTGGTTAAGTAGCGATCGGAATAGAAAGTATCAAAATGGGAACCAAAAGCATTGTCTTTCCAATCTTTCAGTTTGGGCTGACTTACACCACTCTCACGAGAAGGCGTTTTTACGGCTACGACATTAAAACGATCTTTATTCGACTTGAAAGGTTCGTAGCTGAACAAGGACTCACAGCACTTCTTTACATCGGTAACGAACGTATCCATTTGTGCTTCGGTATATCCTTCCGGCAAAAAAGCAAGATCGATACATTGATCACTTGGTCCTGCCTGCTGAATAACTTCATGCGAAGGAGCTTTGCGCTCTCCAAGCGGACGAATTAAAATATCTGTAGGATCTATTTCATGATGGATCTTTTCCGTATATTGACCGGACTTCTCACGTACCGCAATACTAACTTCTATCTTCTGTTTAGGGAAAGGGATCAAATAGGTATTGGGAAAGGCACGAGGTACATGGCGTGCCTCTTCGGTATCCAACCATTCTATAAAAAGGGAAGAGAAGGAATAGCGATAAATAATCTTCTTAGTGATTGCATCTTTAACAGTTAACTGATAAGTTCCATCAAGAGGCAACTCCGAAAGATGATGCCTACGACCTGCCCAACCGGGAAGGCTATATAGATTACTTAAATAAATACTCTGTGTTTTAATATCACCGGCAAAAACATAATCAAGACGGAGAGTCTGATCTGTAAAATAAGTATCAAAATCAATACTGTCACTAACAGCTTTTTTCACAACAGCTTTAGGTGAAGAAGTTACTAAAACAGCCTTAGAGGCCTTTTTCTTAGCCTTTGCTTTTACTTTTACTGTACTAACCGTGCTTTTCTGCTTCGAGGTTGTGGTAGCACCTGTGTACCCATCGATTGATGAAACCGGCACAGAAGAGCTCGTTCCAAACATCGGCGCGCTAAAAAGCAAAACGCCCAAAAAGATTTTCAAATTTCTTAAATGTTTCATTTTATTGCAATTTATATTTTCCAATGCAAAAGTAGTATATTTTCAGTTCAAAATGCTTCAATTTCTAAATAATTGTAGTATATTTGCAGAAAATTATCATTTTTATGGCACAACAATTAGACAAACTCGATGAGCAAATACTCAAAATGATAGCAACGGATGCACGCATCCCATTTCTAGAAGTAGCTAGAGCCTGCAATGTCTCAGGTGCTGCAATTCATCAACGAATTCAAAAACTGACTACTTTAGGAATCTTAAAAGGTTCACAATATGTAATTGATCCTGAAAAAATTGGCTATGAGACCTGCGCTTACCTAGGAATCTATTTAAAAGATCCTGAATCGTTTGAATATGCACGTGCTGGCATTGAATTAATACCAGAAGTCGTAGAATGCCATTATACTACCGGAAAATATGACATGTTTATTAAAGTTTATGCGCGCAACAATGCTCATTTACTTTCATTGATTCATGAAAAGCTACAGCCGCTTGGTTTAAGTCGCACCGAGACTTTGATTTCTTTTCACGAGGCTATGAACCGACAAATGCCTATCCCTGAAGTAAAAGACGAAGATTAAATTAAAGCATGAAATCGCGTCACTTATACATGATTGTCGCCGTTTGTGAGAATCACGCAATCGGACGAAAAAACGATTTACTGTATCATCTCCCTGCCGATCTTAAGCACTTTAAACAACTTACTACGGGTCACACCATTGTGATGGGGCGGCATACTTTTGAATCGCTCCCCAAAGGTGCACTTCCCAATCGACGAAACATAGTACTTTCACGCACTGCAACTTCTGCAAATGAATTCCCGGAGGCAGAGTGTTTCCCTTCTCTTGATACAGCTTTAGAAACTTGCGCACCGGAAGAAGTTGTTTTTATTATTGGCGGAGGCACGTTGTACAGAACAGCCTTACCTTATACAGAACGGCTCTACTTGACCTCAATACATGCTTCTCCTGCAGATGCAGATGTTTTCTTTCCAGAACTGGATCTTACAAACGATTGGGTGATAGACACACGCGAAGAACATGAAGCTGACGAGAAGCATCCCGTTGCCTTTACTTTCGTTACACTAACCCGCAAATAGTTGCCGTTCAGACTGCTACTAAGCCTGGAATGTGTGGGTGTGGATTATAGTCTGTCAACTGAAAATCGCTGAACTGAAAATCGAAGATATCTTTCACCTCCGGATTTAAAATCATTTTAGGTAGTGGACGAGGCTCACGAGTCAGCTGAAGTTTCACTTGCTCCAAGTGGTTCATATAAATATGTGCATCGCCTAAAGTGTGTACAAAATCACCCGCTTTCAATCCGGTAACTTGGGCTACCATTTGCAACAACAAAGCATACGAAGCTATATTAAAAGGCACTCCCAAAAATATGTCCGCACTACGCTGATATAACTGTAACGATAAACGCCCATCAGCCACATAAAACTGAAAGAGAATATGACAAGGAGGAAGTTTCATTTCATCTACAGCAGCCACATTCCATGCACTAACCAACAAACGACGTGAGTTCGGATTTTGCTTAATCTGATCGATAACTTGTGTAATCTGGTCAATATGCCCTCCTTGATAATCGGGCCATGAACGCCACTGATAACCATAAACCGGACCTAATTCACCATTTTCATCAGCCCATTCATTCCAAATGCGCACTCCATTATCTTGCAAATATTTTACGTTAGTATCTCCTTTCAAAAACCAGAGTAGTTCGTGAATAATACTTTTTAAATGTAATTTCTTTGTCGTTAAACAAGGAAAGCCTTCTTCAAGATTGAAACGCATCTGATGACCAAACACACTAAGTGTGCCCGTCCCTGTACGATCTCCTTTGAGGTGCCCCTCTTGCAGTACGCGATCAAGAAGGTCAAGGTATTGTTTCATTCGTAGTGTCGTTTTTCGTTATTGGCTACAAAAATACTCTTTTTTTTGCGCTTTTCGACTAAAAAACGTTTTTTTTTCGTTCCTTTGCGAATGGAAAGACCTAAAAAATAGACTTATCAACTTCCTAAAGGCACACTCTTATGAAGAAACAAATTATCCTTCAGCTCTTTTTGAGCCTCACCTTAGTTGCCGGCTCATCTGTAGCACGCACCCCTCACAAATATACGAAACAATGGAAAGAAGTAACCCAACTGCAAGCCGAAGGTCTGCCTCGTTCAGTTGCATTGAAGTGCGATGAAATTTTCTTGGCAGCACAGAAAGAAGGCAACTTTCCGCAACAACTACGCGCTTTCATGACTCGTCTAGAAGCCCGTAAAGAAATCGATAGAGATAGTCTACCAGTCGACCTAACGCGACTTAATAATTGGCGACTTTCTACTCCCAGTGAGTTACAACGATGCGTACTTTCCGGCATACTTGCTCAATTGCGAGTAAACGAATATCCTAGAGCTACATTTAGAAAATCGACTTCTCCTATCGAAAACGACAAGTTGCAAGCCACTATTGATACCCTTCTAAAAGCCTCGCTGTCACAACCTGAATACCTTTCGCAACAAACTAGTGATTCTTACGAAAGTATTATTTTACAAGGTCATGCCAGTCGCTATTTCGCTCACGACTTGCTACATCTTTCCGGTTTAAGTGTATTAAACACTCTGAGTGAATTAAAAAATAGAGGAATACTTTCCAAAGAAAAATGCGATGAAGAATCGCAAAACATTTATCAATCACTCATTCAATTTTACACAAAGAAGAGTCTACGCAGTGCTGCATTACTAATACAAATGCAGCAATTGCAATATGAACGCGACTTGGGACAACTAACTGCTACTGAACAGCAACAAGCTCTAGCAAAACTAATCATCGCATCAAGTGACTTAGAAGTATGCGCCGAACTTTGCTTGGCACATGCGCAATTACTGCGCGAAGCCAACAAACAAACTGAGGCACTTCAGGTACTTCAAGCAGCAATTGCCAGTTATCCACATTACGATCGTATTGGAGCACTTAAAAATTTACAAGAAGAGATTCTGCAGCCAATGCTTAATGTGCAACTTGCTCAAGTCACCTACCCCGGTCAAAAACTTGCGATGCAAGTACAATATAAAAATCTAGAAGGTTTTACTATTCGTCGACACAAGCTACCCTTCTCTGCCAAAGAAATCGATTCAATTGGTGATCCCATGACACTTCTTCAGAAAAAACAAATCTTTCCGAAAGAAGAAGTTCATTATTCACTACATCCAACTTCTAATTACATGGAAAAAGACACCGTCTTTTACCTTACAGGTCCTGAGCATGGAATATATCTTAACGAAATCATACCCGATAAAAAAGCAGCAAACAAAGGAGGAATACTTCTTGCAAGTACTCAGCTAAAATTAGTATGGCGCGATTTAAAAGAGAATCAGACAGAAATCATTGCATTCGATCAAGAATCCGGCATCCCACTACAAGGAGTTACAATCAGCCTTTATAATGCAACCGATTCCGGACTCGTGTTCTATCAATCACTTTCCACCAATGCGCAAGGTAAATGTTACTTTAATAAGCCAACCAAGAATGGACGTTTCTCTATTTTTGCCACCTATTTAGAAGATAAAGCCTTGCCAAGTTCCGATCGTTATTTTTATCCAAATGATAGATTCCGAGACAACGAGAAACTCAAAGCAGAAGAACATATCGAACTATTTACCGATCGAGCACTTTATCGCCCGGGACAAAAAGTCTTCGTAAAGGGTATTGCCTACCAGCAAATCAGCGACAGCACTCACGTAGTTAAGGAAGGGAAAACTTATCAGCTAAACTTACTCGACGCAAATCAGCAAGAAGTTGGCAAAGTAGAAGGAATAACCAACACTTTCGGCTCATTTACAGGAGAGTTTACTCTTCCCGAAAAGACACTCAACGGTACTTTCGTTGTTGGTTGCGGTGAATTAGGAAAAGCATTTATTCAAGTAGAAAGTTACAAGCTTCCAAGTTTTGAAATAAAAATAGATTCACTACTCGGCACTCCTCAGATAGGCGATAGCATTACCCTGACAGGCCATGCCATATCGTTGCATCAAACTCCACTTATCGACGCACAGGTACGTTACGAAGTGACTCGGAGTTCAAACCGCCTATATAGCTATAGAGCAAGCCAAGAAGAGACCATTGCCCAAGGGAATAGTCTCACCAACACAAAAGGTTCTTTTGAGATACCCTTCCGTTTGAGCGTCCCTTTTACAGCCATATCTCCTCAAAAAGGATTCGGTTATAGGAACATAGATTACTCTTACAACATTAAGATCTTCGTAACAGACGCCACCGGAGAAACCCAAAGTGAAGGCTTTTTTGTACCCGAAGGGCATCAAAGTCTTATGCTTGCAAGCGGACTTTCTAAAGAACTTTGCAAAGATACCCCATTGTCTACTCGTTTTATCGCCCAAAACATCATTGGAAAAGAAGTTAAAACAACAATTCAAGTGCAACTTTTTGCAACCAACGATTCTATTCACCCACTATGGAACAAAGAGATACAGAGTGGAAAAACGATAGATCTCAACGAATGGCACAGCCTTCCCGGAGGAACTTTCAAACTTATTCTCACCGCTCACGATGAACAAAATCGCCTTTGCACCAATACAGAATCGATTATTCTGTATAGCCAACACGACACACATAGTCCAGTGCAAGGAACTTTATGGATCAAACAACTTACTACTTCACCTAAAGAAGCACAATCCACAGAAATATTAGTCGGCACCACCAAGAAAAACCTGCATCTGCTAGTCGACATCTTTTGTAAAGACAAATTACTAGAAAGCAGAATCATTTCACTAAGCGATACCTTATGCCGTCTTAACTTCCCCTACAAACCAGAATATGGAGATGGAGCAACAGCTAGCCTCTGCACAGTGAAAGAAGGTGAAGTAGAAAATGTGAATATTCAACTTCCAAAACCGGAGCCCAAAAAAGAACTCACCCTAAAATGGGAAGTATTCCGCGACCGCCTACAGCCCGGTCAAAAAGAAGAATGGAAGCTAAGCATCCAACGCCCTGCAAGCAAAGATTCCACCAATAGCGTAGTTCCATCTGCTGATACCGAATTATTGGCGATGCTTTACGATGCTTCACTCGATTTACTTAGACCGTATCAACCCAGACTTAAAGTCAATTTCCCGCGATACATCTCATATATCAATTCGATAAGTTCTACCAACAACACCCTTTTTGCCTCTCTTGATTTCCCATTAAAGGAACAAGGAGAGTATCCTTATTCGCTTGAATACGATCGTTGGTCATTAAATAAAGAGCTCATCCTTTCTATAGCAGATGTACAAGGTAATGACATGAGAGTTAGAGGTGGCGGCAAAATGCTCAAAACCAGCCTTGTCGCAGAAGCTCTCCCAATGAGCGCAATGAACAATGAAACATCCTTATCCACTAAAAGTGAACGTTTCTCCCCCACGGAGACGATTCGTACCAACTTTAGCGAAGCCGGATTCTTCCTGCCTCAGCTTCGCACCAATGCCAAAGGAGAAGTGCGCATAGCCTTTACCATCCCTGAGTCGCTCACGCGTTGGCACTTTATAGGCATTGCACATACTC
>JAGPIY010000227.1 GCA_018054715.1 Bacteroidaceae bacterium | reverse complement strand
AATAATTCAGAATTCCAACAAAAGTCAGTTTACTCTCTGGGGGTAAGAAACCCTTGGATGATACATACTCTTTAACTTATCAGAGAACACGATTTTAACATTAAAGATATCTCTAAATGTTAAATCGCATTCATTAAAAAAGCCTTCTTCAACCTGAGAATCGATAATCTTATTCACCAAATTTATGATTGATTCATCTGAATAATCATCCAAACTTCTAGAAGCAGCCTCTACAGCATCTGCCATCATAAGAAGGGCTGTTTCTTTCGTTCTAGGATTTGGGCCAGGATAAGAAAATGATTGTAAATCAGGATCATGGCCTTCATTCTCATTCATCCAAGAAATTAAAAAATAACGTGCTACACCTAACCCGTGATGAGTACTAATAAAATCTTTTATCGATTGAGGCAACGTATATTTATCAGCTAAACAAAGCCCTTCAGAGACATGATTTATTACAATTTTAGCACTTTGTTCGTAGGAGAGCTGCTTATGCGGATTGACATCACCTTGATTTTCGGTAAAGAACATGGGATTATCAATTTTACCAATATCATGATATAGAGCTCCGGTTCTAGCTAATTGTGCATTTGCACCTATTTTTGCTGCCGCTGCAGCTACTAAATTACTAACTTGAATACTATGATTAAAAGTCCCCGGAGCCTCCTCCGAAAGTCTGCGCAAGAGCGGTGTGTTGGTATTTGAAAGCTCAAGAAGGGTTACATTCGAAGTAAAACAAAACAATTTTTCCAGCACAAAAAGCAACGGATAAGTGAACAAAAGCAATGCACCATTAATCAGAAAATTTAAATACATATTCAAATTCAATGATGCTATTTCATTTTGCTGCATAAGCTCCAAACTTATATTCAAAAAAGAATAGGTTAATAGCACCATAACTGCCACACGATACAATTGTGATCGCTGAGAAAGTTCGCGTAAACTATAAATAGCTGCCATACCTGTCAACAATTGCAATAGAATAAATTCATGCGGGTAATGCAGACTTATGGAACATATTAAGACAGTGGTTACATGAGCCAAAAAAGCTGTACGCGAATCAAGCAATACATGCAAAATAATCGGCAACATGGCAAAAGGAATCACATATACATTAATCAGATTCCTACCTACCAGCAACGAAGAAAGTACCGAAAAAAGTGTAATGAGCGAAAATATCAATAGCATTCTGCTACGACGCTTCATATAATCGGGACGATAAATCAGAAGATAAGCTACAAAAGCAGCTAGAAGCAATGACACAAAAACAAGCTGTCCACCCAAAATCACAAATTGTTCATTATTTCGTCCTGTATGCTTTACTGAAGCTTGGCGAAAAGACTCTAAAATCAAAAAAGTCGATTTATCGACGATCTCTCCACGATCAACAATTTTTTGCCCTGCTTGTTCTATTCCAATTGCATAGAAAGCTGAAGCCAGAAGTTCTTCTTTCGCAGAAGTCGATTTCAAAGAGTCGTACTTTAAACTAGGCTGCAAATAAGCACCTAGATCGCACTGCCTGAATATTGCTTCAGAAAAATGAAGTGTATCTCGCTGCATTAATTCTTGATAGGCGCTTTTTAAAGTATACAATGACTTCAAGGAAGTTGGTACTGCAGTTTGCCCATGCATAATCATCACCTCACTTACATGCTGATTCTGAAGGCGATGATAAACTTCACCATCTATTATCCCTTTTTCATAGATACGAGTGAGAGCTCGCTCAAGGTAAACCCAGAAGGCATAAGGTAAACGCGAGGAGAGTTGCTCCGCACAATCACGACGAAGTTGGCGGACTGCTTCTGCTCCTATTTTTTCATCGGCAGCTAAATAAGGACGATGATAACGCATCAAACTATCCTGTTCCAAACGAACTGAAGCTGCATCTTTATAGACAGGGAAATCATAGGGAGCCGTGAGCAGCCCATATTTCCAAGGTTTTCCTATTTCAAACTGATAATTAAAGCCTCCTTCACGAGGCATCATCCAAACAATCAAGAGAATTGAGGTAATTAATATCAGAGGACGAAACACCGACTTACGAGCTAAGAACTCAACTAAAGGATGAATAAACTTCATGACTTTTCCATTTTTGGCCGAAAAATACGAAAAAACTGGCAGATATGAAAATATTTCTGTAACTTTGCGCCAAAATTACATAAAATAGATCCACATTTGTAATGAGCAACAAAAGAGTAAGAGTTCGTTTTGCCCCCTCACCCACAGGCGCACTCCATATTGGAGGCGTTCGTACCGCGTTATATAATTACCTTTTTGCACGTCAACACGACGGCGATTTCATTTTCCGCATTGAAGACACTGATTCACACCGTTTTGTGCCTGGAGCAGAGGAATATATTATTGAATCGTTCCATTGGCTAGGAATTGACTTTGATGAAGGCGTAAGCTTCGGTGGAGAAAAAGGCCCCTATCGCCAAAGTGAACGACGCGAAATCTATAAAGAATACACTAATAAGCTTCTCGAAGCAGGGAAAGCTTATATTGCTTTTGACACCCCCGAAGAGCTAGAGGCTAAACGTACTGAGATTGCAAACTTTCAATACGATGCAAAAACGCGTGGCGAAATGACAAACTCACTGACTCTTTCGAAAGAGGAAGTTGCACAAAGAATTGCCGCTGGTGAAAAATATGTGGTACGTTTTAAGATTGAACCGAACGAGGATATACATGTAAACGACCTCATCCGTGGAGATGTAAAAATAAACTCTTCAATACTTGATGACAAAGTCCTTTATAAATCTGCCGACGAGCTACCAACTTATCACCTTGCAAATATTGTAGATGACCACTTAATGGAAATTTCACATGTTATTCGCGGAGAAGAGTGGCTTCCCTCTGCGCCTCTTCATGTACTACTTTATCGTGCTTTCGGTTGGGAAGACACCATGCCTGAATTTGCACATCTTCCATTATTACTAAAACCTGATGGAAAAGGGAAACTCTCAAAACGCGATGGTGATCGACTAGGTTTTCCGGTCTTTCCTCTTGAATGGACAGAT